>NZ_SOGF01000004.1:0-27442 GCF_004402355.1 Cryobacterium sp. TMS1-20-1
TCGTCGACCGGGTGATCTACCTCGAGAAGGTGATCGCGTGGGCGCAGGCGAGTAAGGCTGAGGTCTTGACTGAGGCGTGGGATTACACCACTAACAGTGCTGAGACCGGGCGGCCGCAAGCCGGGCCGCAGCATGAGCATGACTGGGATGCGACGTTCGCCGCTCAGCAGTGCCTGGTCGCCGAAATGGCCTGTGCGCTGCGCATCCCGGCCGGGACAGCGTCTGGCCTGTTGCGGGAGAGCCGGGTGCTGGTCGAGTCCCGGCCCGAGACCCTCGATGCTCTCCGCACTGGGGAGATCTCCCTGCGGCATGCCCAGCGGCTGCTCGANGGGGAGATCTCCCTGCGGCATGCCCAGCGGCTGCTCGAACAGCTGGATTCCGTCTCCGAGCCCGCCCGGGCCGAGTTGGAGGCGGTGTTGCTGCCGCACGCGAAACGCCTCACTCCGGCGCAGTTCGATGGCAAGGCCCGCAAACTCCGCGAGCGGTTCCACCCTGACAGCATTACCGTTCGTCGCACCCGGTGTCTGGCCGATCGCCGGGTGCAGTTCTTCCCCGATAAGGACGGCATGGCCACCCTGTGGCTGCGGGCGGCGGGCGACGACCTGCAAGGCGTCTATACCCGCGTTACCGATGCTGCGATCAGTCTGCAGGGCCCCGATGAGCCCCGCACCCTCAGCCAACTCCGCGCCGACGTCGCCATTGACCTGCTCCAGCAGGGTGTCACCGGCACAGGTCTCGGCGCCGGCCTCACCGCCAACGTCAACATCACCGTCCCGGTCCTCACCCTGATGGGTGTGACTGAGGAACCCGCCGACCTCGAAGGGTACGGCCCGATCGACCCGGAGACGGCCCGCCGGCTCGCTGGGACGGCGACGAGTTTCCTCCGCGTCCTCACTCACCCGCACACCGGCATCGTCCTCGACGTCAGCTCCACCCCGTTCCGCGTGCCGGCGGCGCTGAAGAAATACCTCCGACTACGCGATGGAACCTGCCGGTTCCCCGGCTGCAACCGCTCCGCCGGCCACGCCGACCTCGACCACACCATAGATAAACAATTCGGCGGCCCCACCACCGCCACCAACCTCCACTTCCTCTCTCCCGCCCACCACAACCTGAAGCACTTCTCCGATTGGAAAGCCACCGCCGACCCCGACGGCACCGTCCACTGGACCAGCCCCGCCGGCAAACACTACGCCACCGACCCCGCCACCCGCATCAACCCAACGCGACAACAACAGGCAGCGCCACAGGCAGCAGCGCCACAGGCAGCAGCGCCACCCGAACCGCCCGCCCCACCACCGCCGGACTCGCCTGCACCGCTGCCGCCAGCCGAACCGATCAGCGATCCGTGGAATGGCGACTGGAACGGCAGCTGGAACACCGCGCGGGACACCGACCCCACCGAGCCCCCACCGTTCTAGGGTCGACGGACAGGCTGAATACCACCGATTCTCAATGAATGCTGCGTCGCCAGATTGCTGTCGTTGGGCGCAGCCCCCCGCAATGGAGGGTCGGGGAGTTAGCGGCGGAGGCGCAGCCAAAGACCGGCCAGGGGCGGCAGGGTCAGGGTCGCGGAGGCGGGGCGACCGGCCCAGGGCTCGTTGTAGGCCTCGACGCGGCCTTGGTTACCCACCCCGGAACCACCGAAGTCGCCGGCATCCGTGTTGAGAATCTCCTCCCACGCTCCGGCGAATGGCAGCCCCACCCGGTAGTCCGTGTGCGGCTGCCCGGCGAAGTTGAAGAAGCACGCGACCGGAACGCCGTGGTTGTCCCAGCGCAGGAACGACACGATATTTTGGCTCGCGGCACCGCCGTCGAGCAACTCAAAACCACCCGGGTCGTTGTCGCGGCTCCACAGACTCGCGTTGTCGCGGTAGACCCGGTTGAGCTGACCGACCAGGTTGAACAGGCCGCGGTGCGCCGGCTGGTCGAGCATCCACCAGTCCAGGCCGCGCTCCTCGCTCCACTCCGACCGCTGTCCGAACTCGCTTCCCATGAACAACAGCTGCTTGCCCGGGTGCGCCCACATGAACGAGAGGTAGGCGCGCACGTTGGCAAGCTGCTGCCAGGAGTCGCCGGGCATCTTCGACACCAGGGCGCCCTTGCCGTGGACGACCTCGTCATGGCTGATCGGCAGCAGAAAATTCTCGCTGAACGCGTAGATGAACGAGAACGTGATGTCGCTGTGGTGGTACGAGCGGTACATCGGGTCGACCTGCATGTACTCGAGCGAGTCGTGCATCCAGCCCATGTTCCACTTGAACCCGAAGCCGAGCCCGCCGCCGCTGGTCGGCGCCGTGACCCCGCCCCAGTTGGTGGATTCCTCAGCGATCATGATGGTGCCGGGGTTGCGTTTGTAGGCGGTAGCGGTGATCTCCTGCAGCAGGCTGATGGCCTCGAGGTTCTCGTTGCCGCCATACTGGTTCGGCTCCCACTGGCCGTCTTCGCGCGAATAGTCGAGGTAGAGCATCGAGGCGACCGCGTCGACGCGCAGGGCATCAATATGGAATTCCTCGAGCCAGTACAGGGCATTAGCGACGAGGAAGTTGCGCACCTGCATCTGACCGAAGTCGAAGATGTACGTTCCCCAGTCCAGCTGTTCACCGCGGCGCGGGTCCGGGTGCTCATACAGGGCCTGGCCGTCGAAGCGGGCGAGGGCGAAGTCGTCCTTCGGAAAGTGGCCGGGCACCCAGTCCATGATCACGCCGATGCCGGCCTGGTGCAGTCGGTCGATCAGGTAGCGCAGGTCGTCTGGCGAGCCGAACCGGCTGGTCGGCGCGTAATAGCCGCTGACCTGATAGCCCCACGATCCGCCAAACGGATGCTCAGCCAGGGGCATGAATTCCACGTGCGTGAAGCTGAGTTCGTTCAGGTACCCGACCAGCTCGTCGGCGAGTTCCCGGTAACCGAGCCCGGGTCGCCAGGAGCCTACGTGCATCTCGTAGATGCTCATGGCCTGGTTGTGCGGATCGGTGGCGCTACGGTTGGTGAGCCATTCGGTATCCGCCCATTCGTAGGTGGAAGCGGTGACGACCGACGCCGTCTGCGGTGGAACTTCGGCGAGGCGGGCCATCGGGTCGGCCTTATCGATCCAGGCGCCGGACTGCGTGAGCAGCTGGAACTTGTAGTTGGTGCCGAGCGCCAGACCCGGAATGAACAGTTCCCACACGCCGGTGCTGCCCATGTTGCGCATGGCGTGGGTAGAGCCGCTCCACCCGTTGAAGTCACCGATAACCCGCGCGGCCTGCGCGTGCGGCGCCCAGACGGCAAACGAGGTACCGGTCGAACTGGCCGTGACGCCCTGGTGCTGACGGTGGTGTGCTCCCAGCACGTCCCATAGACGTTCGTGGCGGCCCTCGCCGATCAGGTGCAGGTCGAGTTCGCCGAGGGTAGGAATGAAGCGGTAGGGGTCGTCGCAGATCCACGGTGGCGCTGACTCATAGCGGGCTTCGATCGTATAGTCGCTGAGCCCGACGGTGCTTTCGCCCTGCCAGATGCCGTGCGCGAGGTGGGCCAGCTCAACGTGCGACCCGTTGGCGAGAATCGCGAACACCTCGGTGGCAAGCGGACGCAGCGCCCGGATGGAGACGCGTGGGTCGGACACGCCGGTCTGGTGGGCGAGGTGCTGGCCGAGGATTTCGTGCGGGTTGTAGTACCGGCCGGCGGCGACGGCCTCGAGCACGTGCTCGGGTATGGTCGCGGGTTCGATCGGGGCCGAGTTCTTCTGGACTGTGCTGGGCCCGGATTTCGGGGACTGTGCCTTCTTGCCGTCGATTTTCTTTGCCTGACCCTTCGTATCCGTGGACTCGTGCTTCTGGTGTTTCTGGTGTTTCTTGTTTTTATCTTTGTGACCGCTCATGCTGGGGCCGAAGTGTGCGGTGTGACGTGCAGAATATGCACCGGCTCTGTGAAGGCGTCGAGTCGCACGAAGTTGTCGGCCGCCCAGGTCCAGGTGGCTCCGGAGACCAGATCGTGCACGTCGAAGTTGTCACCGCGGACAATGCCGAACCGGGTGACGTCGAGGTGCACGATCGTTTCGCGCACGGAGTGCGGGTCGACGTTGGCGACGATGATGAGAGCATCCGCTTGGCCGGTGCCGGTGAACGCGGCGTCGAGGTACTTGCTGTAGACCAGAATCGAGTCGTCGTCACTGGCGTGGATGTCGAGGTTGCGCAGTTGCGCCAGCGCCGGATGCTCGGCCCGAATGCGGTTGAGCAGGGTGAGGTAGGGCGCGAGGGACTTGCCGAGTTCCTCGGCCTTGCTCCAGTCGCGCGGCCGATACTCGTACTTCTCGTTGTCGATGCTCTCTTCGGCGCCGGGCCGGGCGACGTTCTCGAACAGGTCAAAACCCGCGTAGACGCCCCAGCTAGGCGCTGCCGTAGCGGCGAGGGCCGCGCGAATCTTGAACGCGGCCGGGCCGCCGAACTGCAGGTACTCGGTGAGAATATCCGGCGTGTTCACAAACAGGTTGGGGCGCAGAAAATCGGCCGTGTCATTGGCGAGGCCGTCGAAGAATTCCTCGAGCTCAGTCTTCGTGTTGCGCCAGGTGAAGTAGGTGTACGACTGCTGGAAGCCGACCTTGCCGAGCGCCTGCATGAGCGCCGGGCGGGTGAACGCCTCGGCCAAGAACACCACGTCGGGGTCGGTCTGATTGACTTCGGCGATCAGCCACTCCCAGAAGTCCAGCGGCTTGGTGTGGGGGTTATCGACCCGAAAGATGCGCACGCCGAGGCTGATCCAGTAGCGGAGCAGGCGCAGCGCCTCGAGCCGGATGCCGGCCGGATCGTTGTCGAAATTGATCGGGTAGATGTCCTGGTATTTTTTCGGCGGGTTCTCGGCGTAGGCGATGGAGCCGCCGGGCAGGGTCGTGAACCACTCCGGGTGCTGCTGCACCCAGGGGTGGTCGGGGGAGGCCTGCAGGGCAAAGTCGAGGGCGATCTCAATGCCGAGGTCCGCCGCTTTTTTCAGAAAGGACTTGAAGTCGGCGACGGTGCCGAGATCGGGGTTGATGGCATCGTGGCCGCCGTCGGCCGAGCCGATCGCCCACGGCGAGCCAGGATCACCGGGGGCGACTGTGAGTGAGTTGTTTGGACCCTTGCGGAAGGCCTGCCCGATCGGGTGGATCGGCGGCAGATACAGCACGTTGAACCCCATCGCCGCGACGGCGGGCAGGCGTTTCGCGGCGGTGGGGAACGTTCCGCTCTTCCAGCTGCCATCTTTTTGCCGAACGGCGCCCTCCGAGCGCGGGAAGAACTCGTACCACGAGCCCACCCCAGCCCTGGCGCGTTCGACGATGATGGTGCGTTCGGCCGAGAGCGAAGCCAGCCCGGCGAGGGGATGAGCGGCGATGGCTTGCCGCAGCGCGGCATCCGCGACCGCGAGTAGTCGTGCGGCGGCCGGCTTGCTGGTGTCGGCGAGGGCGGTCGCTGCGGCCTGAAACAGGCGGCGGGCCGCCATCGGGCGATTCTGGTCGATGCCGGCCTGCTGCAGCAGCGCGCCGCCGATGCTGAACATGAGTTCCACGTTGATGCCAGCCGGAACCTTGATCTGCGCATTGTGTTCCCAGGTGGCGAACTCGTCGGCATAAGCACGCACCCGATACCTCCAGTGGCCGGCGACGCCGAGGAGCACCTGCACGCCGTAGCGGTCGGTCCCCTCGCCCTGCAGCAGCATGAGATGCCGGGTTTCGCTGCCGTCGGGCGCCGTGAGCTGCAGGTCGACGCCGATCAGGTCGTGGCCCTCGCGAAAAGCGGTCGCGCCAAATGGGACGACCTCGCCGGCGAAGGCGCGGGCCGGCCATTGGTTGTCGTTCAGCTGAGGCGAGAGATCGAGAACGGGGATACGGCCAATGGCTGCGCCGGAGGCACCGCTAGCCTTTTGTGGAGACGCACCGGCCGGGGCGCTGCTCGATGCTGTCGGCAGGGTCGTCTTTTTTGCTGCTGTCTTGGCCACAGAATGACCGTAGCGTGAAAGCGTGGCAATCATGCTCGCCTCGCGCCACCCTCGCCCGCGAGACGCGAACATTCGGCGTTACGTGTTCGCCATCTGGCACCCCTAAGGTTGACCTCGTGAAGGCCATCCGCAAATTTACCGTCCGTGCCGTCCTGCCTCAGCCCCTCGCGGCGCTGGAGGAGCTTGCCGGCAATCTTCGCTGGTCGTGGCACGAGCCCACCCGCCAGCTGTTCGAGCGCATCGCCCCCGAGCTCTGGCGCGAGATCGGCACCGACCCGGTCGCCCTGCTCGGCGCCGTCGACCCGCACCGTCTCGACGATCTCGCCCAGGACCACGATTATGTGGCCGAGGTCAACTCCGCCCGAGACGCCCTGCGCGACTATCTGGAGCAGCCGCGCTGGTATCAGAGCCTCGACGGCGAGAAGCCCGCCGCGATAGCGTATTTCTCACCGGAATTCGGTATCGCCGCCGCGCTGCCGCAGTACTCCGGCGGCCTGGGCATTCTGGCCGGCGACCACCTCAAGAGCGCCTCCGACCTCGGCCTGCCACTCGTCGGCGTTGGCTTGTTCTACCGCGCCGGCTACTTCAGCCAGTCCATCTCACCGGACGGCTGGCAGATGGAAAGCTACCCGCTGCTCGACCCCGACGGGCTGCCGCTCTCCGTGTTGCGCCGAGCCGACGGCTCTGCAGTGCAGGTGTCGCTCGCCCTGCCGGATGACCGAACCCTGCATGCCCGGGTCTGGCAGGCCAAGGTCGGTCGGGTGCGCCTGCTGCTGCTCGACGCCGACATTCCCGAAAACGCCGACGACCTGCGCCTGGTCACCGACCGGCTCTACGGCGGCGGCGGCGAACACCGCCTGTTGCAGGAGCTGCTGCTCGGCATCGGCGGCGCACGCGCCGTCAAACTGTGGAGCTCGCTGCACGGTCTGCCCGAACCCGAAGTGTTCCACACCAATGAGGGCCACGCCGGTTTTCTCGGTCTGGAGCGCATTTCGAGCCTGATCGGCGAGGGCTTGAGCTTTCAGGAAGCCCTGCAGGTGGCCCGCGCCGGAACCGTCTTCACCACCCATACCCCGGTCGCCGCCGGCATCGATCGGTTTGAACGCTCCCTGGTTCGCCGCTATTTCGGCACCGACCTGCTGCCCGGCGTCGACGTCGAGGACCTGCTCGCTCTCGGGGCCGAAAGCTACGCCGGCGGTTCCTCCGACGTGTTCAACATGGCCATTATGGGCCTGCGCCTGGGCCAGCACGCCAACGGCGTGTCGACCCTGCACGGAGAGGTCAGCCGCCGCATGTTCAACGGCCTCTGGCCCGGTTTTGATTCAGCGGATGTCCCGATCACGTCGATCACGAACGGCGTGCACGCTCCGAGCTGGACCGACCCGGCGCTCAAGAGCCTCGCGCTGAATAAACTCGGCACCAGTGACACGTCAACGGCCAACTGGGCCTCCGGCGAGGTCTCGGACCAGGATCTCTGGTCGGTGCGCGGTCAGATGCGCCTACAGTTCGTCGAGGATGCCCGCCGGCGCTTGCTGAACGCCTGGCGCGACCAGAACCCGGGTGGCATCGCTCCGGCCTGGATCGGCCGGGTCTTCGACCCGAACGTGCTGACCATCGGATTCGCCCGCCGCGTGCCCACCTACAAGCGCCTGACCCTGATGATGCACGACCCCGAGCGCTTGCGTGCCCTGCTACTGCACCCGGAGCATCCGATTCAGATCGTGATTGCCGGCAAATCGCACCCCGCCGATGAGGAAGGCAAACGGCTGATCCAGAAGATCGTGCAGTTCGCCGCCGACCCTGCGCTGCGCAGCCGCATCGCATTTCTGCCGGACTACAACATTGCGATGGCCCAGTTGATGTATCCGGGAACGGATGTCTGGCTCAACAATCCGCTCCGCCCGCTCGAAGCCTGCGGCACGAGCGGCATGAAGGCCGCGCTGAACGGCGCGCTCAACCTGTCGATCCTTGACGGTTGGTGGCCGGAATATTACGACGGCAAGAACGGCTGGGCGATTCCCTCGGCCGATTCCGCCGGGGATTCCGCTGAACGTGACCGGCTCGAGGCCGAAGCGCTCTACGAACTGATCGAGCACCAGGTCGCGCCGGTGTTCTACGAGCGGAACGCCGACGACGTGCCCGAACGCTGGGTCTCCAACATTCGGCACACGCTGTCGACGCTGTCACCGCAGCTGTCAGCGGATCGGATGGTGAGCGAGTACGTGCAGCGCCTGTACCGTCCGGCCGGTCATTTTGAGGCGCTGATGTCGGCCAACAACTATCGGGCCGCCCGCGAACTGGCTGCCTGGAAGAGCAAGATCGTCTCCGCCTGGCCCCAGGTTGCCGTGACCCACGTCGAATCCGGCGGGGTCTCCTCGGTGCCCGAAGTCGGCGACGACCTTCATCTGCGGGCGCACGTGCAGCTGAACGGGCTGTCCGCCGACGATGTGACCGTCGAAGTCGTCTACGGCAAGAGCCTCGGTACCGACGAACTGCGCGATGTCGCGATTCAGGCGCTCGCTCCGGCTTCGCTGAAGGAAGCACCGGCCGGCGGAGCGACCCTGTTCACCGGAACGGTCGAACTCGACCGGGCCGGAACCTTCGGTTACACCGTTCGGGTCGTGCCCAAGAACGCGCTGCTGATTAGCCCGGCCGAGATGGGTCTGGTCGCCGTCGCGAACTAGCGGTTGCGGCCGGCCGACCGGTTCACGCCCACCGGTTCACGCCGACCGGTTCACGCTGGCCGGCTCAGGCTGGTCGTTCAGGGGCGCGCGGTGCTGCGCGGAACGAACGCGCCGTGCGCCCGCATCAGCTGCATCGAGGCCCCCGGCACGAACAGGCGAGCGCCCGGCGCATGCTCGATGACCGAATCGCGCAGGTCGTCGTGACTGGAATCCCAGAGCAGCGTGTAGGCATCCACTCCCTCGTGTTTGGGCAGGGTGACGGTCTCATCCTGCTCGCGCGCGTTCACCACGAGCAGGATGCGGTTGAAGGCTTCGTGCTCCGGTGTGGACGCCGCCATGTACTGCAGGGTGCGTTCGGTGGGGGAATTCCAGGCGTCACCCTGCAGCGCGTCACCGGCGATGTTGTACCAGTCCAGTTGGCTGGCACTCGGGGTGGTCTCGCCGAACCGGCCGAAGTGCACCGGCCGTAATGCCGGGTTCTCCCGGCGCAGCTGCAGCAGCCGCCGGGTGACTCGGTGCAGGTCCTGCTGCCAATCGTCGAAGTCCCAGTTGAGCCAGGTCAGCTCGCTGTCCTGGCAGTAGGCGTTATTGTTGCCGCGCTGGCTGCGACCGAATTCGTCACCGGCCGTGAGCATCGGAATTCCGGCCGACAACAGCAGCGTGCCGAGCAGATTACGCATGGCCTTGCGCCTAATGGCCAGAATCGCCACGTCGCGGGTCGGGCCCTCGACGCCGTGGTTATACGAGCTGTTGTTGTCGGTTCCGTCGCGGTTCGACTCGCCGTTGCCGAGGTTGTGCTTGTTGTTGTACGCGGTCAGGTCGGCGAGCGTGAACCCGTCGTGTGCCGTGATGAAATTGAGCGAAGCGAGTGGGCCGCGCTCTTTGGAGAAGGTGTTCGACGAACCGGCGACGCGGGTCGCGAAGCGTCCGATGCCGCTGCCGGCCGAGCCGGTCAGGCGCAGGCTCTGCATGTCGGACAGCCAGAAGTCGCGCATACGGTCGCGGTAGCGGTCGTTCCATTCGGTCCAGCCGGGCGGAAAATTGCCGGTCTGCCAGCCGCCCTGGCCGACATCCCAGGGTTCGGCGATGAGCTTCACCCCGGCCAGCTCCGGGTCGTCACGAATATCGCGCAGCAGCGGATGCTCCGGGTCGTAGACGACGCCGGCGTCCCGCCCGAGGGTCGCGGCCAGGTCAAAGCGAAAACCGTCGATCTGCACCTCGTTCGCCCAGTAGCGCAGCGAATCGAGTACGAGCCGCTTGGGCACATCATGGCTGAAGTTGACCGTATTGCCGCAGCCGGTCACGTCGATGTAGGCACCGGAATCGTCCTGGCGGTAATAGGCGGCGTTGTCGATGCCGCGCAGGCTGGTCACCGGGCCGTTGCGTCCCTCTTCGGCGGTGTGGTTGTAGACCACATCGAGGATGACCTCGAGCCCGGCCTCGTGCAGCAGCTTGACCATGCCCTTGAACTCCCGCAGCACGGCTTCCGGACCAGCCGACTGAGCGGCCTGGGTGGCATAATCGGCGTGCGGCGAGAAGAAGTTGAGGGTGTTGTAGCCCCAATAGTTGATCAGGCCCTGCTTGATCAGGCGCTGCTCCGACACGAAGGCCTGCACCGGCAACAGCTCGATCGCGGTCACGCCGAGATCTTTCAGGTAGCGGATGGTCGATTCATGGGCCAGACCGGCGTAGGTTCCGCGCAGGGCGGCCGGAACGAGCGGGTTGAGCCGGCTGATCCCACGCACGTGCGCTTCGTAGACGACGGTGTGATCGAGCAGCGTGGCCGGTTTGGTGGCACCGTTCCAGTCGAACGCGTCATCGACGACCGAGGACTGCCACAGCCCGGCACCGACCCGCACCAAACCACGGGAATACGGCTCGATCAGGGTTTTCTCTGGGTGAAAGGAGTTATTGGGGTTCGCTGGACCGGAGACGCGAATGCCGTAGCGCCGTCCCGGTGACAGGGTGCGAGATTTACCGGACCAGACGCCGTGCACGTCCTTGGTCATCGGCACGCTCTTGATGATCCAGTTGGGGTCGGTGTCGTCGAACAGACACAGGTCCATGGCATCGGCGTGTTCGGCCCAAACGCGCAGTTCGCCACCGGCGCTGGTGAGGCGCACGCCGAGATTGCGCAGGGGGTCGGCGGAACTCATGAGTTCAAGAGTAAGCCGTGATCAGCACCGGCATCCGCTCATCTGTAAAATAGGGGAATGGTTGTCTATTTGGATCATGCGGCGACCACGCCCATGCTTCCCGCCGCTATTGTCGCTTACGCCGAGGCGATGGGGGTCGTCGGTAACCCCGCATCCGTGCACAGCCAGGGTCAAAATGCGAAACGGATGCTCGAAGAGTCGCGTGAAATCGTGGCCGCGAGCCTCGCCTGTGACCCGATCGAGGTCGTCTTCACCGGCAGCGGCACCGAGGCGATCAACCTCGGCATCAAGGGTTTGTACTGGGCGCGCGCACCACGCCGGCGCATTCTGGTGCCCGGCGGAGAACACCACGCCACGCTCGACACGGTCGAGTGGCTGGCTCAGCACGAAGACGCCATCGTCGAGTGGATTCCGCTCGACGACCGGGGCCGCATCGACGTCGGCGCGCTCGAGGCCGCCATTGCGCGTGACCCGCTCGATATCGCCCTGGTCAGCGTGATCATGGCCAACAACGAGGTCGGCACCATCGAACCTGTTGCGGAGGTGGCGGCGCTCGCCGCAGCCCACGGCATTCCGGTGCACGTCGATGCGGTCGCGGCCTACGGCTATATACCGGTCGATTTTCGTATCCTCGCGGCCGCGGGCGTGTCGGCGCTGAGCGTCTCGGCGCACAAGGTCGGCGGCCCGGTCGGTATCGGGGCGCTCGTGCTCGGGCGTGCCACGACCGTCGAACCTCTTATTCATGGTGGTGGCCAGCAGCGCAAGGTGCGCAGCGGCACCCAGGATGTTGCGGCGGCGGTCTCGTTCGCGGTGGCGGCATCCGCTCTCATCGCGCACGGCGATGTAAACGCTCGCCTGATGGCGCTGCGCGACCGCGTCATCGCCGGTGTGGCCCTGGTCGCGCCGGGGGCGCAGCTCAACGGTGACCCGACCCACCGGCTGCCCGGTAACGCCCATTTCAGTTTTCCGGGCTGCGAGGGCGACTCGTTACTGTTCGCCCTCGACGTTGCCGGCGTGTCGGTGTCGACCGGATCGGCCTGCCAGGCCGGCGTGCCTGAGCCCTCGCACGTGCTGCGAGCGATGGGACGCAGCGAGGTCGAATCCCGTGGGGCGCTGCGCATCACGCTCGGGCACACGTCGACCGACGCCGACGTCGACGCGCTGCTGGCGGCGCTGCCCGCGGCGCACGCCCTGGCGCTCGCCGCGGGCATGGCCGATCGAGTGCCCGGGCACTGACCGTTACGTTTGCGGGGTCAGCACTGGCGCGTACACTCGTTGGGTGAGGGTTTTAGCAGCAATGAGTGGCGGTGTTGATTCCGCCGTCGCAGCCGCGCGCGCGGTCGAAGCGGGGCACGAGGTGGTCGGCGTGCATCTCGCACTGAGCCGCATGCCGGGCACGCTGCGCACCGGCAGCCGCGGCTGCTGCACCGTCGAAGATTCGATGGATGCCCAGCGCGCCGCCAATATCATGGGCATTCCTTACTACGTCTGGGATTTCTCCGAACGGTTCAAGCTCGACGTCGTTGACGACTTCATCGCCGAGTACGCGGCCGGCCGCACCCCGAACCCCTGCATGCGCTGCAACGAGAAGATCAAGTTTGCCGCCCTGCTCGAAAAGGCCATGGCCCTCGGCTTCGACGCCGTCTGCACCGGCCACTACGCGAGCATTCTGACGGATGCCGACGGCAACAAGGAGCTGCACCGCGCGGCCGCCTGGGCCAAGGATCAGTCCTATGTGCTCGGCGTGCTCACCGCCGACCAGATCAACCACTCCATGTTCCCGCTCGGCGCCACGCCGACCAAGGCCGAGGTGCGGAAAGAAGCCGCCGAACGCGGCTTTTCAGTGGCGAACAAGCCCGACTCCTACGACATCTGCTTCATTCCTGACGGTGACACCAAGGGCTGGCTCGGCGAACGCGTCGCCCCGGTCACCGGCGACATTCTCGACCGGGAGGGCAACACGCTCGGCCAGCACGACGGCGCCGTTGCCTTCACCGTGGGCCAGCGTAAAGGGCTGTCGATCGGCACCCCGGCCGCCGACGGCAAGCCGCGCTTCGTGCTTGAGGTGCGCCCGATCACCAACACCGTCGTCGTCGGCCCGAAGGAGGCGCTCGCCATCAAGGAGATCGCCGGCAACAAGTACACCTGGGCTGGGCTTGCCCCCGAACATCCAGAGGTGGAATTCGCCTGCCACGTGCAGATTCGCGCTCACGCCGACCCGGTTCCGGCCGTCGCCCAGCTTGTGTCGACCACGGCCGTGACCGGCGTTGACGGTTCTGTCGAACTGCGCATCATTCCGAACGAACCACTCAATGGCGTCGCCCCCGGCCAGACCGCCGTCGTCTACGTCGGTACTCGGGTGCTCGGCCAGTGCACCATCGACCGCACGGTCAGCGCCGTACCGATCTCTTCAGACAGTTCCGTCTCAGCACCTACCGCTTCGGCCAGCCCCGTCCCGGTCAATGCCTGAGTCCGTCGCGGATTCCACCCCTGACGCGCTGAGCGCAGCGGCAGCCGAGGCTGCTGATATCACCACCCGCGTGCTCGCTGCCCGCGATGCCTACTACGGGCAGGACGCGGCCGTTTTCTCCGACGCCGACTACGACCTGCTGGTGCGGCGCCTGGCCGAACTCGAACGGCTCTACCCCGAGCTGCAAAGCCAGGACAGCCCCACCCAGACGGTCGGCGGGCGCGCCGAAACGACCCTGTTCGACCCGGTCACCCACGCCGAACGCATGCTCAGCCTCGACAACGTCTTCTCGATCGAAGAATTCGAGACCTGGGCGCGCAAGGCCGCGGAGAATTCCGGCCGCGCCGTGCACTACCTGTGTGAACTCAAGATCGACGGCCTCGCCATCAATCTGCGCTACGCCAACGGCGTGCTCGTCTCGGCGGCCACCCGCGGCGACGGCGTCGTTGGCGAAGACGTCACCGAGAACATCGACCTGGTCCCCGGCATCCCGTCTCGGCTGGCCGGCAGCGGGCATCCGTCCTTGATGGAAGTACGTGGCGAAGTCTTCTTCCCAGTGGCTGCGTTCGACGAACTCAATGCCGCGCAGTCCGCCGCGGGAGAGCGGGTGTTCGCGAACGCCCGCAACGCGGCGGCCGGGTCGCTGCGACAGAAGGCCGCTGGCAAGAACACCGGCCAGTTGGTTCTGATGAAGGCCCGCCTGGGCCGGCTGCGCATGCTCGTGCACGGCATCGGCGCCTGGGAGGACCCGCCCGTGCAGGCCCAGTCCGAGGTCTACGGCCTGCTCGAAAGCTGGGGTCTGCCGACCAGCAGCTACTTTTGCGTGGTCGAGTCTGTCGCCGAAGCGGCCGAGTTCATCGAGTACTACGGAGCCCACCGCGGCAGCGTCGTGCACGAACTCGACGGTATCGTCATCAAAATCGACGAGCTCGCTCTGCACGCCGAACTCGGCGCCACCAACCGCGCGCCGCGCTGGGCCATCGCCTACAAATACCCGCCGGAGCAGGTCAACACCAAGCTGCTCGACATCGTCGTCAGCGTCGGACGCACCGGCCGCGCCACACCGTTCGCCGTGATGGAAAAGGTGCTCGTGGCCGGCAGCGAAGTGCGCCAGGCCACCCTGCACAACCAGGACGTTGTGAAGGCCAAGGGCGTGCTGATCGGCGACACCATCGTGCTGCGCAAGGCCGGGGACGTTATTCCCGAGGTGCTCGGCCCGGTCGTGGAACTGCGCGACGGCACCGAACGCGAATTCGTCATGCCGATCAACTGCCCCGAATGCGGCACCCCGCTGGCCGCGGCCAAGGAGGGCGATATCGACCTGCGCTGCCCGAACGCGCGCAGCTGCCCCGCCCAGGTGCGCGGCCGCGTCGAGCACATCGGCAGCCGCGGCGGCCTCGACATTGAGGTGCTCGGCGAGGTCGCGGCCTCTGCTCTCACCCAGCCGACCGTGCCCTCGCGGCCGCCACTGCCGACCGAGGCCGGACTGTTCGACCTCGAATTGGCCGATCTGCTGCCGATTCAGGTGATCGTGCGCGACGCCGAAACCGGGCTGCCCAAGGAAGGCGCCGACGGCACAGCCCGGCAGCGCATGCCCTTCCAGCGCAATCCCACGGCCGCCGAGAAGAAGCAGGGGCTGGAGGGCCCGCAACCGTCCTCGAGCGCGCTCAAACTCCTCGTCGAGATCGATAAAGCCAAAACCAAACCGCTGTGGCGCATCCTGGTCTCGCTCAATATTCGTCACGTCGGCCCGGTCGCCGCCCGCGCCCTGGCTAACCATTTCGGCTCCCTCGACGCCATTCGGGCGGCCTCCCGCGAGGAACTCGCCGAGGTCGACGGTGTCGGCGGCATTATCGCCGACGCGGTGCTCGCCTGGTTCCTGGTGGACTGGCACGTGGACATCGTCACCCAGTGGGCCGCGGCCGGCGTGCAATTCGCCACGCCGGGCCACCCCGGTCCGGGCGCGGCCGAGACGGCCGGGGGAGTGCTTGCCGGGCTGACCGTCGTGGCTACCGGCTCGCTCGAGGGCTTCACCCGGGAGGGCGCCCAGGAGGCGATCATCGCCGCGGGCGGCAAGAGTGCCTCCAGCGTGTCGAAGAACACCGACTTCGTCGCCGCCGGGCCGGGTGCCGGGTCGAAGCTCGGCAAAGCCGAAACCCTCGGCATTCGAGTCCTCGACGCCGACGAGTTTCGAACCTTACTCGCGGGCGGGCCAGACGGGTTGGCGCCCGCGTCCTCGCCTGTATCCACGTAGGCTGCCGCACAGGCCTCTTGGGTTCCCATAGATTTTTGACCGGTCGCCCACCGGGCTGCCGGTGTTTCTCCGAGTGGGCGACCATAGCCTGACGAACTTGAGTTCACGCCCTCAAAGGTCGAGTCCGAGCGGTGATCGCGCCGCGGCGAGGTCGTTCAACAGTGCCCTATTCGGGCTTGAGGATTACTTTGGTCCACCCGTTGTTGCGGTCGCCGAAATTCTTGTAGGCATCCGCAGCTTCGCTGAGGGGGATCTCGTGGGAAACGATCCATGAAGGTTTGGCCTTGCCCATCGCAATCAGGTCGCGTAATTGTCGATTGTATTTCTTCACCGGGCATTGCCCGCTGCCCATGCTCTGGCCTTTGAGCCATTGCAGGCCGTAGTCAATGGCAATCTTGCCCTGCTGGGCGTTCTCGTCGAAGCCGCCGGGATCTGCCGGCAGGAAGACGCCGACAACGCCGATGCCCCCGGTGATGCGCACGGACTGAATCAGCCGATTCAGAGTCATGGCGGGATCTTCGGTGCCCTGGGGGTCGTGGGCCTGATAGCCAACGCATTCACACCCCCGGTCCGCGCCGATTCCCTGGGTTTGGTCCAAAACGAATTGAACCGGGTCCGTCTTTGAGTCATCAACGGCTATTGCGCCGATCTGCTCGGCGAGGGCCAGCCGGTCCGGGCGTCGGTCTACGACCCAGACTTTACTGGCGCCCTTGATCGTCGTAGACAGTGCAGCCATCAGCCCGACCGGACCTGCACCGTAAATCACGACTGTGTCACCGGGCATGACGCCGGCCATCTCAGTAGCGTGGTAGCCGGTAGGGAAGATGTCCGAAAGCATCACGTAATCGTTCTGCTTTTCTATGGCGTCTTCACCCAGGCGCAGGCAGTTACTGTCACCGTAGGGCACACGCAGCATTTGGGCCTGTCCGCCGGGATACGGACCCATTCCCGCGAAGCCGTAGGCGGCGCCCGCGCCGACGGGGTCTGGTTGAGTGGTCATGCAATAGTTGGTAAAGCCGCGTTCGCAATTCTTGCAAAAACCGCAGGAAATATTGAACGGCAGCACGACGCGTTCGCCGACTCTTACCTTGTCGACGCCGTTACCAATCTCTATGACCTCGCCCATATTTTCGTGGCCAAACGTGCGTCCAACCTCGAAATCGGTGCGTCCCTCGTACATGTGCAAATCTGACCCGCAAATATTCGTGGCCGTAATGCGCACCAGAACGTCAGTGGGGCGTTCGATCGTGGCATCCGGAACTTCTTCAACGTTGACCTCATTGGGACCCTTGTACACGACTGCCTTCATTTTTTCACTCCCTGAATTTTTGCCCGTGTAAGACGGAAGGTCCGTCTTCACTTTCGGAGGTATTAAATGGATGAATGTCGGACAGCCCTAGGCCGTGCCGAACATGAGCATGTATCAGTATTATCACGATCGGACATGACCTGCCACTGTGCATCTCGTCGGGCTGGCTGGTAGGGCGGTGACCAAATTCAGAGAACTCCGCCTGGCCAGAGTGCGTTTCAAGAAAGAGTGGACGGCGTCACAGAATATCGAGTGGTTGCTTGCTGCGCGGCGCCGGAAATGCGTTATCCAAAGACAGGCAATCCTCGGCGTCGAGGACTACCGCGCCCGCGCCGACATTCTGCTGCACGTGCTCCCGCGACGATGCCTTGGGAATCGCGATGACGCCCGGTTGCCGAATGACCCAGGCGAGCGCGATCTGGGCACCCGTCACTCCGTGGCGCTCTCCGATTTCGGCCAGTAGCGGATGCTCAAGCAGGGTCGGTCCCTGACCGAGTGGCGAATAGGCCATGAGCGGCATGCCCCGGCGTTGTTGCCAGGGCAGGAGGTCAAATTCGATGCCCCGACTGCCGAGGTTGTACAGCACCTGATTGGTGGCGCATCCGTCTGGTGCTCGCCTCAGATCATCCCGGTCGAAATTCGATAACCCCCAGCTTCGAATCTTGCCAGCCGCACGCAGGTGTTCGAACCCGTCGACGGTCTCGGACAGGGGAAAACTGCCGGACCAATGCAGTAGATAGCCATCGAGCCGATCGGTTCCGAGCCGGCGCAGGCTGCGCTCGCACGCAGCCACGACGCCGCTGCGGCTCGCGTTGTGCGGGTAAACCTTACTGACCAGCACGACGTCATCGCGGTGACCGCGGATGGCCTCGCCGACCAGTTCTTCCGAGGCGCCATCGCCATACATTTCGGCGGTGTCGATCACGGTCAGGCCAGCGTCGATCCCCGCGCGCAGGGCCGACACCTCGGTCTTTCGCTTTGCGGCGTCTTCACCGAGATGCCAGGTTCCCTGGCCAATGACGGGCACCTGAAAGCCGTTGAAGAAGTCAGTTTCGCGCAGGCGGTCCCTTACTTAGTGTGCATTTCCAGACGGTCTGGCTTACGTATTCTGAAGACTGAGAACGATCTTGCCGAGGTGGGAGTTCGCGGCCATGAGATCCTGCGCTTGTTGGACTTCGGTCCAGGGCAGGATCCGATCAATCAATGGGCGCAGTGCTTCGGAAGCCAGGTCGACCTCGGACAGGAGCGCGGCGACGATGGCGGCTTTTTCGGCAGCGTCACGGGTGCGAAAGGTGACCCCGATGATGCGTAGTCGTTTAAAGGCCAGTGCTTCCAGATCAAGATCACCGTGGGCACCACCGAGGCGCCCCACACCGACCAGGCGTCCCAGGAGTGCGGCGCAGCGAATATTGTCCGCAAGATATGGGCCACCAACGTGGTCGACGATGACGTCGACCCCGCGGCCATCCGTCAGTTCCAAAACCCGATCTGCAAAACCGGCCTCGCCCACCTCGACCACGTGATCGGCCCCCTGAGAACGGAGCACGTCAGTTGCCCGGTCCGTGCGAACGGAAGCAATGATGAGTCCGGCGCCCAGGTATTTTGCCAGCTGTACACACTGAAGCCCCACCGTTGAGGCCGCCGCATGAACGAGCACCGTTTCGCCCGGCTTAAGGTCACCCGCAGTGCGGAGCGCGTTGTGCTCGGTCATCAATCCGAGGATGGCAGCAGCACCCTCCGCGTAGGTCCACGCCGGCGGAATCGGTACAACCAGCGCAGCGTCGACAACGACTTCCTCACTCAAACCTCCACTGACGGTGGCCATGACGCGGTCCCCGACGTGAACGCCCCTCACCTCGCTTCCCACCGTGACGACGTCGCCCGCAGCATCCAGCCCCACGACGACCGGAGTGCTGCCTGGGCTGACCGGCTGGTGGGTTCCCGCGCGCTGGCCCAGGTCGGCACGGTTCACCGACGCAGTCCGCACACGGATCTTCACCTGACGCGGGCCCGGTTCAGGGCTCGGGAGATCCCGCATCGACAGCACGGATCCGCCCGGGTTCTGCTCAACAACAATTGCTCTCATATCTGCCAGTGTGCTACTTCACGGTTACTTCCTGCCGAAATTTCGGCTCAGTGGAGACTTTTTTCTCGTCGTCGGCGATGCCTGGTTTTGTACGATCAACGCGAATCGCCAACCGGTGCCGGTGTCGGCGCCGGTCCTGGGCAGCGGATACGGACTTCACCAGGGGCGCGGGTGCCCACCTAGCGCGGTCGGCGAATCGGGCGCGCGGCGGCTGGCGAATAGGATTGGATTATCCACCCCAATGCGCATCGGAGCACCATGTCTGAAATCACGGCCGAGCAGGTTGCCCATCTGGCATACCTTGCCCGGATCGACCTCAGCCCCCTCGAGATCACCAGTCTCACCCGTGACCTCGGCCAGATCGTCGACTCGATCGCCAAAGTCTCTGAAGTGGCCACCGCTGACACCCCGGCCACGAGCCACCCGATGCCGCTGACCAACGTCTACCGTGAGGACGTTGTCGTGCCGTCGCTGACGGTCGAGCAGGCCCTGTCCGGCGCCCCCGACCGCGCTGGCGACAAATTCCGCGTGCCCGCCATTCTGGACGAGGAGTAACCATGACCTATCTCACCAAGCTCTCCGCCGCCGCGCTCAGCGACCTCCTGGTGCGCAAGGAGGTCAGCGCGGTTGAAGCGACCCGCGCCCACCTCGACCACATCACGGCCGTCGACACCGACCTGCACGCTTTTCTGCACGTCGCCGCTGACGCCGCCCTGGCGACCGCCGCCGAGATCGACGCCCGCCGCGCAGCCGGTGAGGCGCTGAACCCGCTCGCCGGCGTGCCGATCGCGATCAAGGACGTGCTCGCCACCCAGGACATGCCCACCACCGCGGGGTCAAGAATTCTCGAGGGCTGGGTTCCGCCCTACGACGCGACCGTCGTTGCCCGACTGCGTGCGGCCGGCCTGGTGCCGCTCGGCAAGACCAACATGGACGAGTTCGCCATGGGTTCCTCCACCGAACACTCCGCCTACGGAATTACCCGCAACCCTTGGGACCGCGACCGTATCCCCGGCGGCTCCGGCGGTGGCTCGGCCGCGGCTGTCGCCTCGTTCCAGGCACCGTTCGCCCTCGGCAGCGACACCGGCGGATCCATCCGCCAGCCCGCCGCCGTCACCGGCTCGGTCGGCGTCAAGCCCACCTATGGCGGAGTCTCCCGCTACGGCGCCATCGCGCTCGCCTCGAGCCTCGACCAGGTCGGCCCCGTCTCTCGCACGGTCTACGACGCCGCCCTGCTGCACGACGTCATCGGTGGCCACGACCCGCTCGACTCCACCTCACTGACCGACAGCTGGCCGTCGATGGCCGCAGCCGCCCAGGCAGGTCTCAAGGACGGCGCCCTCAAGGGCGTGCGCATCGGAGTTATCAAGGAACTCTCCGGCGACGGCTTCCAAGCCGGCGTCACCCAGCGCTTCAACGAAACCCTCGCGCTGCTCGTCGCCGCCGGCGCCGAGATCATCGAGATTTCCGCCCCGAACTTCGAGTACGCCGTCGCGGCTTACTACCTGATTTTGCCGGCCGAAGCGTCGAGCAACCTGGCCCGCTTCGACTCGGTGCGGTTCGGCATCCGCGTCAACCCGGCCAGCGGTTCGCTCACGAGCGAGCACGTGATGAGCGCCACCCGCGAGGCCGGTTTCGGGCCAGAGGTCAAGCGCCGCATCATCCTCGGCACCTACGCCCTGAGCGCTGGCTACTACGACGCCTACTATGGCAGCGCGCAGAAGGTGCGCACGCTCATTCAGCGTGACTTCGCCGCCGCGTTTAGCCAGGTCGACGTGCTCATGTCGCCGAGCGCCCCGACGACCGCGTTCAAATTCGGGGAGAAGCTCGCCGACCCGATGGCCATGTATATCAACGACATCACCACCATCCCGGCGAACCTCGCCGGCGTGCCCGGAATGAGCATCCCGATCGGGCTCGCGCCGGAAGACGGCCTGCCGGTCGGCTTGCAGATCATGGCCCCCGCCAAAGCGGATGCCCGCCTCTACACCGTCGGCGCCGCCATCGAGCAGCTTCTCGAAGCGAGTTGGGGGCACACCATGCTCAGCCAGGCCCCAGCACTGACCCCGACCGAAATGTTTGCCAGCGAAGAGGGAGCCGTCTAATGGCCAAGCCAGAATTGATGGACTTCGACAAAGCGCTCGAATTGTTCGAGCCGGTGCTCGGCTTCGAGGTGCACGTCGAACTCAACACCAAAACCAAAATGTTCTGCGGCTGCGCCAACGAGTTCGGCTCCGGCGCCAACACGAACACCTGCCCCACCTGCCTCGGGCTGCCGGGCGGGCTGCCGCAGGTGAACAAGAAGGCGCTGGAATCCAGCATCCGTTTGGGGCTGGCATTGGGTTGTGAAATCGCGGAACACTCGCGGTTCGCCCGCAAGAACTACTTCTACCCCGACACGGCGAAGAACTTTCAGACCAGCCAGTACGACGACCCGATCTGCCATGACGGATCGATCACGATTGAACTCGAAAGCGGCCGCTTGGTCACCGTCGAGATCGAACGTGCCCACATGGAAGACGATGCCGGCAAGCTCACCCACATGGGTGGCGCCACCGGACGCATCCAGGGTGCCGACTATTCGTTGGTCGACTACAACCGCGGCGGCGTGCCGCTGGTCGAAATCGTCACCCAGATGATCGAGGGCGCCGAACACGACGCCCCCGAGATCGGCAAGACCTACGTCGCGGCCATTCGCGAGATCGCCAAGGCGCTCGGCGTCTCCAACGCCCGGATGGAAGAGGGCAACGTGCGGTGCGACGCCAACGTCTCCCTGCGCCCGCGCGGGTCGAACGTGCTCGGCACCCGCACCGAAACCAAGAACGTCAACTCCCTGAGAAGCGTTGAACGCGCCGTGCGCTACGAGATCCAGCGTCAGGCAGCCGTGCTGTCTGGCGGCGGCACCATCACGCAGGAGACCCGGCACTGGCACGAAGACACCGGCATCACGAGCGCCGGTCGGCCCAAGAGCGACGCCGACGACTACCGCTACTTTCCGGAGCCCGACCTGCTGCCGATGGCGCCGTCGCGCGCCTGGGTCGAAGAGTTGCGCCTCACCCTGCCGGAGCCGCCCGCGGCCCGCCGCAAGCGACTGCAGGCCGCGTGGGGTTTTGTGAACCTCGAGTTCCAGGACGTCGTGAACTCCGACCTGCTCGACGCGGTCGAGGCGACCGTCGCCGCCGGGGCATCCGCTCAGGCTGCGCGCAAGTGGTGGACCGGCGAGATCGCCCGGCTCGCCAACGTGGCCGGGGTCGCGGCCGACTCGCTCGTCACGCCGGAGCAGCTTGCCGCGCTGATCCAGCTGGTCGAGGCTGGCACCCTCACCGACCGCCTGGCCCGCCAGGTGCTCGAAGGCGTCATCGCCGGCGAGGGTACCCCTGCCGAGGTCGTCGAAAACCGTGGCCTGGCCGTGGTGTCCGACGACGGCGCGCTCATCGCGGCCATTGACGCCGCGCTACTCGGTCAGCCCGACGTGCTCGCCAAGATTCGCGATGGCAAGGTGCAGGCCGCCGGCGCGGTCATTGGCGCGGTCATGAAGGCTATGCGTGGCCAAGCGGATGCCGCGCGTGTGCGCGAGCTCGTGCTCGAACGCGCCCAGGCGGTTGAGTAGCACGTGACAACTCAGGCTTTCGGCGTGGGCGTGCAGGTGATCGTGCACCTCGACCGCACCCGCTTTCCCGACTCCCTGATCGACGACCCGATCGGTGTGATCGTGGCTGCGGGGGAGTCGGAGGGGTCTGGGCTGTACGCACCGACCGTGGTGCGGGAGAAGTTCTGGGTGGTTCAGTTCGAGCAACCGTTCTTCGGCCTCGATGGCTCCGGCCCGCACGATTCGGCGCGCATTCCGCAGGGCTTCCTCGAAGCGGCGCCGGAGGCGTGACCGCTCCCGGGCCGGTCGGGCGTGAGCCATCGCAGCGGGACATCCGTCGGTGGCGGCAATACCTGGCCGACGAGCGGGCTGAGGCCGCGGTCTATCGTGACCTCGCCAACCGTCGGGCCGGTGAGGAGCGCCAGATTCTGCTCGCCCTCGCCGAAGCCGAGGGACGACACGAAGATCACTGGCGCCAACTGCTCGGCAGCGACGTGGGCTCGCCGCGTCGTGGCGCCCTGCGTACCCGGTTTCTCGGACTGCTGGCCCGGAGATTCGGGTCGGTCTTCGTGCTGGCTCTCGCCCAACGGGCCGAGGGCCGCTCGCCCTACGATGCAGATGCCGACGCGACCAACGCGATGGCGGCCGACGAAACCGTGCACGAAGAGGTCGTGCGCGGCCTCGCCGCCCGCGGTCGCAAACGCCTGTCCGGTACCTTTCGCGCCGCCGTGTTCGGCGTCAATGACGGCCTGGTCAGCAACCTGGCCCTCGTGCTCGGCATCGGCGCCACCGGCGTACCGGCTGCAACGATTCTGTTCACCGGGATTGCCGGGTTGTTGGCCGGGGCGCTCTCGATGGGCGCTGGCGAATATGTCTCGGTGCGGTCCCAGCGGGAGTTGCTCGAAGCATCCACTCCAGCGGCACCGGCCAAGAGTGTGCTCTCGCACCTCGACCTCGCCGCCAACGAGCTGACCCTGGTCTACCGGGCCCGCGGTATGTCCGAGGATGAGGCCGAGACCTATGCCCGTGGCGTGCTGGCCACCGCGTATGCGGCGACCGGTCCGATTTCCGCGGTCACCAACGCGGCCGTCGAGCCCGACGAGCACGAAGCCATCGGCACGGGCACCGGCGCGGCCCTGTCGAGCTTCTGCTTCTTCGCATCCGGAGCGCTGCTGCCCGTGCTGCCCTACCTGTTCGGCCTGAGCGGCTACCCGGCCATGATTCTGGCGACCGTGCTGGTCGGCGTGGCCTTGCTCGCGACCGGCGCCGTCGTCGGTTTGCTCTCCGGCGGGCCGCCGCTGAAGCGTGCCCTGCGGCAGCTCGTCATCGGCCTCGGCGCAGCCGCGGTGACCTATCTGCTCGGGTGGGTGTTCGGCGCCTCGATCGGCTGACCCGCGGCCGGGCCGACAACGACGGCGAGTCCGGTCTGACCGCACCACCGGAACGCGTGTGCCCCATCGGCCAGTAGAGCCGGTGTCGGCGCCGGGTCGCGCAGGCGCTCGGTCAGCCCTGGCAGGCGCAGCAGAGCGCCGGTGGCGAGGTGGGCGTCGGTCGAGACGACGGCCCGCGCGCTGGCGTTGATGAGCGTCACCGGCACACCGCCGGAGCCGATGTGCGGCACGAGTTTGCGCTCGAGGTGATCCACCGACAGGTCGATTCCGACCACACCGATCAGCTCGGTCCCGCCGCGGTAGACCGGCAGGGTCAACGTGAGGGTGTATTCATCGGTGCACAGATAGTCCACGTAGGGCCCGGTCACGTGGCGGCGCCGGGTCTGGGCGGGAACGCGCCATCATTCCAACGCCGTGTAGTCGCGAAAACTCTCGTCGCGGGGGTCTTCAACCGTTTCCAGATGACGGATGCCGGTGGCCGGCAGCGCAGACCCCGCCGGGTTCTGCCCGCCCAGCCACCAGGCCAGGTGCCAGCCCAGGAAGCTCGGCGCGGAGACGAAACCGGCCCCGATCACCATCCCATCGGCGTCGGCGAATTCCGTTCGCACCAGGGTCTCGATCAGAGGATCGAGTGTGGTTCGGCCGCACTCGGGCTGGCTGGCGCAGTCTTCGACCTGCGCGGCCCAGCCCTCGAGGCGTGCGAACACCGGGTCGAAGACGGCCGCTATCCAGGACACGCTGGCGAAGCCATGCGCCTCGTTGTGAACGAGCGGCTCGAACGTCATGAGCGTGTGTCCTCGCGCTCCGGTGTCGTTGTTCTGGCTTGCATCGGTGACATGGGTTCCTGTTCCAGAATGGACTTGGCCTCGATCAGCCACTCGATGGAGTCGGTGATCTGGTTCACGGTGAGCTGCCTGGCTCGAGCGCCGTTCTCGGCGACGAGGGCGGCGACCGTCTCCCGTTGCACCGCACGACAGCGTTCCCGCCGAAGTGGTTCGCTCAGGCTGAGCCAGAGCAGGGAGCCGAATTCGGCCTGCAAGCGCAGTTCTTCGCGCACAAGCCGGGCGGACTGGCTCAGCGCGGCCACCTCGAGACGGAACGTACCGTGGCCGCGGCGCGCGGCATCCGCTGTGAGGGCATCGGAGCGATCGAGAATGCGCTCGAGGTTGTCGATATCGGCTGCACTGGCGCGGTCGGCGGCGAGTTCAGCGGCCAGACCGGCGATCGCGGAATAGTGCACGCCGAGGTCGCGCACCTGAACCCGCGACCAGGCCAGCAGCCGTTCGTCCTGAAGGTCGTTCGCGCCGCGCCCGGCGAACGTGACGAAACTGCCGCCGTCGCGGCCGCGTTTGGTGTGCACGAGCTTATTCCGACGCAGAATCTCGAGTGCTTCCCGGGCGGTGACCGTGGCGACGCCGAGCTGCCTGCCCAGCTCGGCCTCGCTCGGCAGACGCTCGCCATCGTGCAGCACCCCGAGCACGATGGCGTCGGTGAGACGCTGCAACACCAGTTCGGCCCGGCCGGCACCGTCGAGCGGCGCGAAAATAGCCGCACGGGTTCCCGATCCGGCACGGATGGACTGCGGCATGGGCTGCTCGTTTCAGGTTGTGACACGACCGTAACATCAACCCAGCGCGGGCCGCGGACCCCCGGGTTCGCGAGAACATCTCCGGCAGATCGAGAAGCGGATGCCGCCCGCCCGCGAGATCACGCGGCAGCCGCGTCAGCTGAAGAGAAACTGCCGGAGTTGTGCACGGGGGATGACTCTGTGTCGGCCGGTAGTGGAGAGGCGGGGGTTCGGGTTAGGGTTTTTCGGTGGGTAGACAGGACGGCAGTGGGCGGCAGGTGTCGGCGCGGGACGTCGACGACCGTTCTGCGACCGTGCTGCACGTCGACCTCGACGCGTTCTTCGTGTCGGTCGAGTTGCTGTCGCACCCCGAATTCGTCAACCTGCCCGTGATCGTCGGCCACCGCGGTGGCCGGTCGGTCGTCACTGCGGCCAACTACATCGCCCGCAAATACGGCGTGAACTCGGCTATGCCGATGGCGCTCGCGCTGCGGCAATGCCCGAATGCAATCGTGCTCGAGCCGCACATAGGGCTCTATCGGGACTTCTCCACCCGAGTCATGAGCATTTTCGATGACGTGACCCCGCTGGTGGAACGGCTCGGCATCGACGAGGCCTTCCTCGACGTGGCCGGCGCGACCAACCTGTTTGGCTCACCGGCCGTGATCGGCGAACTCATTCGCGCCCGGGTGTTCGCCGAGACCGGGCTGGTCTGCTCGGTGGGCGCGGCCTCTACCAAGTTCGTCGCCAAACTTGCCTCCGGCCTGGCCAAACCGAACGGACTGCTCGTCGTTCCCGCCGAGGATACGGTCGAGTTTCTGCATCCGCTGCCCGTCGCGGCGCTGTGGGGCGTCGGGGCCGCCACCGAGCAGGCGCTGAGTAGACTCGGCCTGAAATTGATCGGCGACATCGCGCACACGCCGCTGGCGGTACTGCGCAAAGCGCTGGGGGAGGCATCCGGTCAGAAACTGTTCGAGCTGTCCTGGGGTCGTGATCCGCGCGCGGTGACGCTCGAGCGGGAGGAGAAGAGCATCGGCCACGAGGTGACCTTTGAACACGATGTGACGGATATCGACCGGTTGCGCAGCGAATTGCTGCGGCAGTGTGACCTCGTTGCCGTGCGGCTGCGGCGGGGCGATCTCGTGGCCAGGCGGGTCGCCCTCAAGCTGCGCTACACCGACTTCAGTACGGTGACCCGGTCGCGCACCCTCGCCGAACCCAGCAATGTGGGCCGGCGCATCTACGAGGAAGCGGTGGCGGCGTTCGACCTGCTGGCGGCCTCCGGCATTCGGGTGCGTCTGATCGGGGTGCGTGCGGAGCAGCTCGGCACGGCATCGGGATCGGTCGGACTCTGGGACCCGGACGAAGACTGGCGGGGCGCGGAGCTGGCCGTGGACACCGTGACCGAGCGATTCGGAGCGGGAACCGTGCGCCCGGCCTCGCACTTCACACCTCGCCCCTGAAGTCTCAGTCACGCTAACCTGATGGCATGACCAGCCTCCCGGAAAAACTCTCAGAAACGTTCCGTTCCGCCGGTGTGAAGTCGGCGTACGGTGATCCCGTGCAGATCGATGGCGTCACCCTGGTGCCCGTCGCGCTCGCCTATTACGGCTTTGGCGGCGGTGATGCCGGTGAGGGCGGGGCCGGGTCCGGCGGGGGAGGAGGCGGCGTTTCGCTGCCGATCGGCGCGTACGTCAAGTCGGGCGGTACAGCCCGGTTCGAGCCGAACGTCATCGCCCTGCTCGCCGTCGGTGTGCCGTTCCTCATCGTCGCCGGCCGCGCCTTGGCCCGGGTGATCCGAGCCCTAAAGAAGTAGTCGCTTTCTGCACGGGGCCCGGGCCCGGAAACCGGGCCCATGATAGATCATGGGCCCACGGAGCTAAGGTGGGCCCGGGCGAGTGTGGCGCAACCGCCGCGCGGCGCGCGGGCGACGCGGGCGACGCGGGCGACGCGGGCGACGCGCGAAGCGTCGCCGCGCCCAGCG
>NZ_SOGF01000045.1:0-2415 GCF_004402355.1 Cryobacterium sp. TMS1-20-1
AGTCGAGTTGTGGGACCACGTCGTCGCTCTGGCACGCTTCCCAGGATTTGCCGAACTCAAACGCAGCCTGCGCGAGCAGCCACAGCTGGCCGCGTTCGGAGTCGAAGCGAGCACGGTCGGAAAGCAAGAAGACTGGCACGGCGGCAGCCGGCGGCAGAAGAAATGACCGCTCCGTTAGGGTATATGCATGAGTGAGACAAGCATCCGCAGCCACCAGGAATCCGTCATCGTCGAGGCGTCGGCCGCGTTTCTCTACGACCTGCTCTCTGACATCACCCGCACCGGCGAGTGGAGCCCGGTCTGTACGTCGTGTTGGTGGGACGACGAGGCCGAGGCTGGTCGGGTCGGTGCCTGGTTCACCGGGCACAACGAGCTCCCGCATCGGACCTGGGAGACCCGGTCTGAGGTTGTGACGGCAGAGCGCGGTCGCGAGTTTGCCTGGGTGGTGGGCGGCAGCTTCGTGCGCTGGGGCTTCAGCTTCGCCGCCGCGGAGACCGGGACGNGACGATGCTCACCGAGTCTTGGGAGTTCTTGCCGGACGGGATCGCCATGTTCGAGGACAAGTTCGGCGAAGAGGCGCATGCTGAGATCACCGACCGCACCCAGCAGGCGCTCGATGGCATCCCGAAAACCCTCGCCGCGATCAAACGGATCGCCGAGGTCTCCAGCGACGCAGGGGCACAGTCCCAGTCATGACCGGACCGCCCGGGAAGGGCTGTCTCTGCAACGGTGTTTCCAGCACTTCTACGAGCCGCCTAAAGTCCCACTGGCCTCATCGACCTTGACAAGTTCCGTCCCGGCACCGCCAGTAACCGAGTAGACGACGACCATTCTAAGGTGTCCCGGTCCCCGTCCGGCTAATGGGACCGAGGAGCTGGACGTTTGCGAAGGGTGAGCGATGTCTTCAGCGAAGCCTGCGGTCAGTAGGATTTACCCATGCAACTGGGTGTGGGCACGAGAGCCTCCGTGACGTTGGAGCCTGTTCGATATGAGTTCGCGAACTCTGCCGGCGATGAGTGGGATGACAACTGGCTGGTCATCAGCGGGGACGTATCGGCACCGGACACGGAGTGGCAATTTTCTGTTCCGTGTTTGACGACCTTCGAAGCGAAACAGATTTCGGCCTGGCTGCGGAGCGTGGCCGATGGAAGCATCCCCGTCAGCATCATTGGACACGCGGGAGTTGTGCCGTCGCTCGAATTCACGGAACCGAATCTTGCGTTCAGCGTTGAAAGTTATAAGGACGAGTCGACGTCGGTTAGGGTGCACTTTGCACTTGAAACCAGGCCTGTTGGCCAGAGCAGTCACGACCGGGCCCAATTCTGGGTCGAGGTCGCAGTGACGGCCGTCGACCTTGACTCGGCGGCCGACGAATGGGACAAGGCACTGTCAGTCTTTCCGGACCGCTAGGCGTTCCGCCTCTGGTAAGCGCGCTAACGGCAATGATGACGAGGGAGGATCCTACTTTGACGGTTGTCTCGGCTGATCACCCCGTGTGGACGATTTCCCACAAATCTCCGAGAGTCACGTTGAGCTGCTCTTCACTCGGGCAGTCGTCGCACAACGATTGAAACTTGCTGCGCTCAGCTTCACTCGCGCCGTGCTGATCGAGGTAGCGCTGCCGTAGCGGGCCATCAGTGACGCCGACGGGACGACGGTCCATCAATCTGCGCGGTGCGTGATCGTGGAGGATCAACTGTTCTTCGAGCTCCGGCCGCAGCGCCAGCGCGAGCTCAAGCTGACTCGTTGTCGCCGCCCAATGCCTGACTGTGGACTCCCGTACTGCCTCTTCGGGGTCATCGATCAAGGCCAGGAATACGTCAGCCGGCAACACAAATGGGTAGGCGCCAAGCTGCCACCTCACAAAGACGTCGTCGGACCCCGCGGCCGCGCGAAGCACGTCATCAGGAAGCGGAACCGGAGGCACGAACGTCCTGCGGTACTCAGCATCTTGCGCCTCAATCAGCGCCAGCTCAATGTCATCATCGTCTGCCATTCGTCAATGATGCTTCCTGACGTTCATTAGCACCAGCCCCGGACGCGCACCACGGCGGACGTAGCGCAGAGGGTTCCCGTTGCCGGACTAGATAGTCCGGCAACGGGAATTCAATCGGTGCCCGTCTCAAAGGCTAGATTCGAACTGACGTTGGATAGTGCGGTAAACGGTCGATCGCGCGACGTTGAAGAGTTCCGCCAGTTCCGCGCTGGAGTGAAGGCCGGCGGTGTGGACTTCGATCAAGTGTTTCTGCTGTGGTACCGACAGTTTGGGCTGTTTACCGCGAAGACGTCCTTTCGCTTTGGCCACGTGCATTCCTTCCCGCGTTCTGGCGCGAATCAGGTCCGACTCGAATTCAGCGACCATTGCCAGGACGTTGAAGAGGAGGCGCCCGACCGGGTCGTTCGGATCATGCACCG
>NZ_SOGF01000029.1:0-1615 GCF_004402355.1 Cryobacterium sp. TMS1-20-1
AGTCGAGTTGTGGGACCACGTCGTCGCTCTGGCACGCTTCCCAGGATTTGCCGAACTCAAACGCAGCCTGCGCGAGCAGCCACAGCTGGCCGCGTTCGGAGTCGAAGCGGACACGGTCGGAAAGCAAGAAGACTGGCACGGCGGCAGCCGGCGGCAGCAGAAATGACTCGCGCCATTAGGTTAAATGCATGAATGAGACGAGAACCCTCAGCCACCAGGAGTCCATAATCGTCGAGGCGTCGGCCGCGTTTCTCTACGACCTGCTCTCTGACATCACCCGCACCGGCGAGTGGAGCCCGGTCTGTACGTCGTGCTGGTGGGACGACGAGGCCGAGGCTGGTCGGGTCGGTGCCTGGTTCACCGGGCACAACGAGCTCCCGCATCGGACCTGGGAGACCCGGTCTGAGGTTGTGACGGCAGAGCGCGGTCGCGAGTTTGCCTGGGTGGTGGGCGGCAGCTTCGTGCGCTGGGGCTTCAGCTTCGCCGCCGCGGAGACCGGCACGATGCTCACCGAGTCTTGGGAGTTNCACGATGCTCACCGAGTCTTGGGAGTTCTTGCCGGACGGGATCGCCATGTTCGAGGACAAGTTCGGCGAAGAGGCGCATGCTGAGATCACCGACCGCACCCAGCAGGCGCTCGATGGCATCCCGAAAACCCTCGCCGCGATCAAGCGGATCGCCGAAGTCTCCATCGACGCAGGGGAGCCTGCCCAGCCATAACCCGGCCGCTCGGGGAGAGGCTGTCTTTTAAACGGTGTTTCAGCGCCATAGACGTCGATCAGGGAAATTCTGAACCCAGTAATCTATGAATCTGATGAGAAAAAGAATTAGGGATTCGTCCGCGGAGGGCGACCGGACCCCTCGGGAACAAGCCGTTGCCGCATTTACTGCATTAGTTCTTCCCTCCCGAGTGTCGATCCCGAGCCTTGTGTCCCTCGTCGAGCAGTCAAGAAAGACCCACATCTCGATCGCATCCTCGCCGCTACTGAATGGAACCGAGATTTGCGGGCTCTGGCTGTCGCGCGAAACCGACGATCTGATCTTCCACGTCGAAACGGATTCGGAACATCATCGGCAGCAGATTGTTTGTCATGAGTTAGCGCACATGATCTTGCGTCATGACGAGGTGGCCGACCCGACGTTGCACGGCATGCTCGGAGCGGAAGGTCCGGTAATCGCGTTCGGACGTTCCGATTTTCGCGACGAGTTCGAATTCGCTGCAGAGTCGCTGGCCGACCTTCTGACCAGCGCCATCCGCACCAGCACTAAAGAGCCCGAGGGTTTCGAGGGAGTTTTCGGATGATGCAATTGATCGTCGCCGTGGCACTCTGGGGGCTCGTGGGCGCGCTGGCGATCGGTACCCGTCGACGCACTGATCAGAGCATTCTGTATGCCGCCGTCATGATTGCGGTCTCGCTGACCCTGAACATTGACGCGGTGTACTTCGCGGCAGACGGGGTCCTCGGAGGCCGTAACTATGCGGACCTGCCCGCGAACCTTCTCCTTCTCCTAGGAGGCTGCTGAATAACATGGGTTCAGCCGGCCCGGCGAGTCTCTAGAGTGTTTTTTTGCTCCGGGGTGGGGCGTTGTGAGATCGGCTGAGCGGTCGGCACCG
>NZ_SOGF01000011.1:0-40411 GCF_004402355.1 Cryobacterium sp. TMS1-20-1
AAACGCAAGGTCTCGAAATGGCCCGCCAAACGCTTCCACCACGCCCACTGGCCACAACCCGGTCACGAGCCAGAAATCACCATTCAAGTGCTTAACTGAACGGTATTGCTCTTAGCCTCGATCCACCGGTCGAGTTGAGGTTGTGGTGGCGCGTTAAAGCGAGAATGCCTGTCGGATCAGAAAAAATAGAACTGACTTAGGGTTCAATTCGACCGATCCGAGAGGCACCTCGTAGATGCAACTTTTCCATACTTCGAACCGTTTGTCGGCCGCAGGGCTGGTCCCGGCGCTGGCTCTCGCGGTGAAAACGGCTCTCGGGGAGCTCGTCGATGCCCGGCTGAGCCGGCCTGGATACTTCGGCGCGAACGCCGGATTGAAAGTCACCGCGTTGGTCGCGGGGATGCTCGCCGGCGCCGAGGAGAAGGTGATCACGGTCGTTCTCTAGACGGGCATGCTGAGGCTTCGCCCGGCTGCATCCTGAACTTTGCAGTCTGAGTGCACGACAATGCGGCGGAGGGGTAGCGGAGCTCCTCCGCCGCATTCTCGTCCCGGCGGCATGGTCAGCGCTGGGTGGAGCGCACCTGGATTCAGTCGAACCGGTTAGTCGCCAGGCGTCGCAGGGCGAGGGCGAGTGCCAGACGCACGCGTCCGCGGGGAGAGCGCGGGTCGAACCCCAGGGCGTGTGCGAAATCAGCCGCCTTGGCCTGGACGGTCGAGTGGTGGAGTCCGACTTCCACAGCGACGGCGCGCAGGCTGTCAGTGCCTGCGATTGACTCCAGAATTGCGGCAGCGCGGGGCTGTGACTGCACCAAAGCTTCCAGCGCGATCAGGTCGGGGGAATCATGCGCACGCCCGTCCGTTGCATCGGCGAGAAGTAACATGGCTCCGAGTTCCTCGGCGTTCACGACAGGCTCGCGCTCCGATGAGAGCCGAAGCGCGATCAAAGCGGATGCCCAGGATCGGTCGAGCGCGTCGGGCAGTGTCGAGATCCCGATCCCGGCGCGTTCGGTTGGCTCCACGACTTCCATGATCTCGGCAGCCTGAAGGCCCGCGCGAATGGATCCGAAGCCCGTGCTCAAAACGACGCTGGGCCCGCTCAGTATCGTGTCCTCCGGAGTGGCGGAAACCCGGTAGAGCGTGCGGGGCCCCAGACGCAGTCGGTGTGTAGCCTCGAGGCGGGCTTGTGGCGTTGACTTTGAGTCAATGATCACTTGCAGGGCGCGCCGCGTCGCAGCGGCAGGAGATGTTCGCTCCCATGCGATCCCGAGTGCAATGGCCAAACGTTCGAGGATCATGTCGTCGTTCGCGTGAGCTGATCCCTCGCGTTCGATCCAGGCCACGCCGCCGCCGAAGGAATGCGACGGCCATCCATCACGGGTGCGGGGTTCCAGAGCGCGAGCCCCCGAAGCATCGACGCGCAGGACGGCGCCGTCGGAGCTGAAGCCGGCAGCGCATCCGCTTAAAATCGCGGCCCCCCGCAAGATGACCTGTGTGCTGGCGTGGCCGGCGACGAGGGCGTCGAAGTACGCGATGACCTTGATGGTTTCGGTCGCCTCGGCGTCGAGAGCCGTGAGACGACCCACGAGTTCCTGCATCTTCGCCACTCATTTGGGTTAGTCGTTGTGCCCACCATAACAGTCGACGCCGACGGGAAGGGCGGGCACAACGAGGTCTTTACGCGCCGAGGATGCGGTGTAACCAGGCGACGCGCGCCGCTCGCGCCTCGAGGGACAGAGCTGCCTGAGGAGCCATCGCGTCGAAGCCATGGAATCCGCCGGGCCAGACGTGCAACTCCGCAATACCGCCTTGCTCCCAGATCTTCGTCGCATAGGCGACGTCTTCGTCACGGAACACCTCGGCCGTCGCGACGTCGATAAAGGTTGGTGGAAGATTGGTCAGGTCGGTGGCGCGGGCCGGCGCGGCATAGATAGATACGTTTTCGGTCCTGCGTCGATCACCGAGCAGGGAGTCCCAGCCCGTGTCGTTGCTCCCGCGGTCCCAAACACCGAATCCGTCAATCTGGTGGCTCGAAACGGTTTCATTGCGATCGTCGAGCATGGGATAGATCAGCAGCTGACCGGCGAGGGTCGGAGTGCCGAGATCGCGCGCTTTGAGGGCCACTCCGGCCGCCAGTCCGCCACCAGCGCTGGCACCACCGACGACGATTCGGTCGACGTCGATACCGAGTTCGTCAGCATGATCGGCCATCCAGACGAGTCCGGCATACGAGTCATCAACGGGGTAGGGGTCGGGATTCTCCGGCGCCAGACGGTACTCGACCGACACGACGACAGCATCGAACTCCATAACCCAGGCGAGATACTCGTCAGCACCCGTGAACCGGTCGCCGATAATCATTCCTCCGCCGTGCAGGTGATAGATTCCGGGGCCGCCGGCGACATGATCGGTGCGGGAGAAGATCGATACGGTCAGGTCTGGTGCACCAACCGGGCCGGGAATGGTTCGCTCCTCATGGCGGATCGGACGGTCTCCGATGATCTCGTTGATCGGCGTCCCGAGCAGGCCGCCTTGGCGAAAGGGAACGATGAGTTCCGGGGTGATCGTCGGTGGCAGCATTTCTCCAATGACGGCAAGAACAGCGCCGAGTTCGACATCGAACGGTGGAGCGGGGTGGGTTGCAATCGTCATGTGGACCTCCATTGGTCTCGGTCACGGCTTTGTGGCCTGACCCGAGTATGCCGCCTGTCGCCAAGGCAACGGGACCGCCGTCGATACGCATTTGCGTTCGGTGTACCCGCCATGTGGCGGACCAGGCTCGATCGCGCAGAACGGACGGCTCTCCCGGTTGTTTCTCCCCGTCGGGAAATCGAGTCAAGAAGATGAGCAGTTAAATGGAAATGAAAAGTCCCGGCAGATCTTGCGATTTTCCGGGACTTTTGGTGGGCCGTTCGCGAAACCCAGCAGGGCGCGGATCGCGGGGGAATCGGGGAACGATTTTCCTCCGCACGGCGCGCGATTTTCCTCCAGTTCGCAGAAATTAGCACTCACCGCTTCGCGGGGATTCGGATGACCGCAGCGCGTCGCGCAGCCCTGCACGCCCTCATGAACCGCCGGTAATCACCTCGCTGTGCACGGACGTCATTGAGTGCTGGCAGCAAATTATCAATGATGCGGCCGATGACACCGCATCGAGCATCCAGGCCTTTCCCGGCCGCAAGGCCCACGTAGAGGGGCATAGATGTGGGCCAGGCCGGGAACCGACGGGGTGAAACGGTGCGAGCGTGCCTCGCATGAAATCCTCGCGCCTCTGCCGGACATGCCTCAGTATGAGAGTTGTGACCGACACCCAGCGCGAAAAGCGGATGCGCAACCTCGTCGCGCTCGTCGGCGACCCTGTACGCCGCTACCTGCACCGCCGCACCGACGCCGCGACGGCCGACGATGTGATCGGCGACACGCTGCTCGTGTGCTGGCGCCGCCTCGACGAGGTGCCCGACGATGCCCTCCCCTGGGCGATCGTCGTCGCTCGACAGTGCCTCAGCAACGCCCAACGCGCCGAGCGTCGCCGCACCCGTCTCATCGGCCGCATCATCACGATCGACCCGCCGCCGGCCGTTGCACACGAGAACCCGGCAGCATCCACCGTCGATGAAGGCACTGCCGTGGCGGCCCGCGTGACCGCAGCCCTCGCCGGCCTGCGTCGAGACGATGCCGAGATCCTGCGGCTGTGGGCGTGGGACGAGTTGACGAGCCCGCAGATTGCCGTTGTGCTCGGCGTCAGCGCGAACGCAGCGGCGATCCGGCTGCACCGCGCGAAGGCGCGCCTCAAGCAGGAGCTACTGAAATCGGGCCACCCGACCGGACATATACCTTACGACGAAGGGAGCGACGATGCACGACGATGACCGTGCGCTGCGCGATCAGCTGCGCGCCGCCGATCCGGCCCGCGCGCTGCCCCCTGCCTCGCCGACGTGGCTCGACCACAGAATGGAGCAGATTATGATCGACCAATCCGTTACCACCCCGACTGTCACCCCCGAGACGCCGCGACGCGCGTTCCGGCGGTGGATGCCGGTGGCCGGCGTCGCCGCGGGCCTCGCCATCGCCGCCGCTATCGTCGTACCCCTCGTTCTCGGTGGTCCGGAACCCACCATCGAGGCGCTGCAGCCTCCCATGGGTGGAGGCCTCGCGAGCGGTAGCTGCCTCGTGCTCGAGCCGGCGACTGTCGCGGCGCAGGAGCAGGCGTTCGCCGCGACGGTGCTGCAGATGCAGGGCAACACCGTTTTGCTGGAGGTCACAGAGCGCTTTGTCGGCGAGGTCGCCGACCGCGTGGAGGTGACGCAGGTCGACGCGATGACCTCTGACTTCTCGGGCGTGCCCTTCGCGGTCGGCCAGAGCTACCTCGTCGGCGCAGTCGATGGAACGATCACGGGATGCGGCGTGACCGGGGCCGACAGTGCCGAGCTTCGCGCGGTCTACGACGCAGCGTTCCCTGGCTGATCTAGGAACGAGCGAGCGGCTGGCGGGGAAGTGCGTGGAATCGTCCCATCAACGCTCGCGCAGCATCCGCTCGTAACAGAAATCGCTCCTGAGAATCGCTCGAGGAGCGATTTCTCTTTGGCGGCCGAGCCGTTTCATGAAAGAAGCCCCGGTTCGCCGCCACTGGGGAGAACACCGAGCTCGGGCAACTCGTTATCTAAACTTGGTTTAGTACGAGCGAAAGGAACCACCATGAGCATGGAAGGCGCGGCCTGGAGCTCGCTGCACAAGATCTCGCGTGCTAGGGACGGCAAGCACGGCTTCTCTCGTGAGTCCGTGAGGCGGATCATGACGTTCGCGGTGCCCTACCGGTCCAAGCTGCTGATCTTCATCACCCTCTCCACCGTGGGAGCTTTCCTCGCGGTCGCGACGCCGGTACTCGCCGGCCAGGTGGTCGACGTCATCGTCGCCCAGGGCGCGGTCACCACGATTGTGTGGCTCGCCGTCGTCATCGCGCTCGTGGCAGTGGCCGACGCAGCCGTGTCACTCGTGACGCGCTGGTACTCGGCGAGGATCGGCGAAGGCGTGATTTTGGACCTCCGTACCGCCGTCTTCAATCACGTGCAGAAGATGCCGATCGCGTTCTTCACCCGCACACGAACGGGCGCGCTCGTGAGCCGCCTCAACAACGATGTGATCGGCGCTCAGCAGGCCTTCAGCGGCACGCTGTCCGGCGTGGTCACGAACGTCGTGGCGCTGATCCTCACCCTGATCGTCATGCTCAGCACGTCCTGGCTCGTGACGGTTCTCGCCGTGATCATGCTCCCCATCTTCCTGGTACCCGCCCGCCGCATGGGGAGCCGCCTCGCCGCGCTCCGCCGCGAGGCCGCCGATCACAATTCCGCCATGAGCACGCAGATGACCGAGCGCTTCTCAGCGCCCGGCGCCACCCTCGTCAAGCTGTTCGGCCGGCCCGACGAGGAGGCCGAGGAGTTCCGCGTCCGCGCCGCCCGTGTCCGCGATATCGGTGTGCGGGCCGCGATGCTGCAGTTCGTCTTCTACACCGCACTGATGCTCGTCTCCGCTCTCGCCCTGGCGCTCGTGTACGGGCTCGGCGGCTTCCTCGCACTAGCCGGCCAGCTGAACACCGGTGACGTGGTCACCCTGGCGCTCCTTCTCACCCGCCTCTACGCGCCGCTCACCGGCCTCGCAAACGCACGGGTGGAGATCATGAGCGCGGTGGTCAGCTTCGAGCGCGTCTTCGAGGTGCTCGACCTTGACCCGCTCATTAAGGAGAAGCCCGACGCCGTCGCCGTGCCCGAAGGCCCGGTGTCCGTCGAGTTCGACAACGTGCGCTTCGCCTACCCGTCCGCGGACAAGGTATCTCTCGCGTCTCTCGAAGAGGTTTCCACATTGGACACGCGCGGCGGCGAGGAGGTGCTGCACGGCGTGTCCTTCAGGATCGAGCCGGGTCAGACCGTTGCCCTCGTTGGTTCGTCCGGTGCCGGCAAATCCACGATTGCGCAGCTTCTCTCGCGCCTGTATGACGTCGACAGCGGCGCCGTGCGTCTCGCGGGGACGGATGTCCGCGATGTCACGTTCGCCTCCATGCGGCACACTCTGGGTATGGTGACGCAAGACGGCCACTTGTTCCACGAGACCATCCTCTCCAATCTGCGGCTCGCGCGGCCGGAAGCGTCCGACGATGAGGTGTGGGATGCCGTTCGCCGTGCGCGGCTCGAGCCGCTCATCCGGTCCCTGCCCGACCAGCTGAACACCATGGTGGGCGAGCGTGGCTACCGATTGTCCGGGGGAGAGCGCCAGCGGATGACCATCGCCAGGCTCCTGCTCGCCCAGCCGCGCGTCGTCATCCTCGACGAGGCGACAGCGGCGCTGGACTCTACGTCTGAGGCCGCCGTGCAGGCGGCGCTCAGCGAGGCGCTCGAGGGACGGACAGCGATGGTGATCGCACACCGCCTCTCCACCATCCGCAGCGCGGACCTGATCCTCGTGGTTGAGGACGGCTCGATCGTGGAGCGCGGTACGCACGAGGAATTGCTGGCTGTGCGTGGGCGGTACGAGGAATTGCACCGGACCCAGTTCGCCGTGCAGAAGAATGTTGCGGCAGATGCGGAAGCGGAAGCGGAAGCGGAAGCGGAAGCGGATGCGGATGCGGAAGCGCTAAGCGGGGTCTAGTCACTTCGTGAGTTGCGTCGATGCAACGAATTGCCGCTACGCGGGGTCGACAAGGGCGCCGTCATCCTCGTCGCCCCAAGACTCAACAAGCGTGATTCGCCCGCGCGAATCGCGAATCGAAAGCACGAGCGCAATGATCGCGGTCGCGATTCCGATAACGCCCAGGGGGTTCGCGATACCAATAGCGATATCCAACGCAGGCTGTGTGGGTCCGCTGATGATTGTCTGCAAACCGCGAGGTGTTGAATCTGGAAGCGTGAGTCCCAACAAGAGTCCGATAACGCCTGATGCAAGGAAAAACACGTATGTAATCGCGCGAGTTTCGAACCCTCGACGTGCCGTGCGTCGTACCGCGAGCCCCGTAAACACCAGCAAGGCGGCAAAAATCACACCCAGCGTCGCCGCGTAGATGATGGTGAGGTCGCCACCGATCCCGAAGAGGTGGCGGCCGAAAGAGATCCACGCGGCCACCGCGATACCAGCAACCACGAGCACGTCACCCATGTGCCCTGAGCGCGAGGCACCAGGCGTCGCGCGAACTCGAATTACGCTGTACGTCATCACGTGCTCTCAATCACTGTGCTCGTTACAACCGTAGCCATGGAAGTGCGTGCGCGTGCGCACCTCCACAGATGGACAGGCCCGCGAACCGCGAAATAAATGCGACGCTATCCGATAACACACCCCTGCATGCTTTCTCTAGACGGAATCTAGCAAGATGACGCAAGCCTGAGTTTCATCCTTTCCGTGCTCCGGTACCGCGACGATCTCAGCGTCAACGGCGCGGCCGGCTTGCGCGCTCAGCACCATTCTGAATGGCGCGGTTCAAGTCGACGATCAGACGCAGTGCGGGAGCCCATTTGTTGTCCAGCAGCAGTGGGTCCGACCGGACCAACCCATTCAGTGCGACGAGGACATTCGCAACCGCCCGGGGTGATCCGCAAACCGCTGTTGGGTGTTTCTTGGGCATATCCGAATCCTTTCACCAGAAAGAAAGCGGCAGGAAATCAGGGACGGTTCAATCCCGACACGGACACCTACCCGCCCGATGTAAAGCGACCCACCAAACCCAAACGATCAGACGGCGATGAGACCGGCGGACCTCCCCGGAGAACCTAAACCGGTCCAGCGAGGCCACCCGTACCGTCCGAGAGGGCAAACTCCAAGCATTCTGGACAATCCGACGCGCCCTGAAAGGCCCAGAATCACCAGTCCGGCAGTCAAACGACTCGAATCGCCGGTAGAGACTCACGAAACATCCACTTAAACCAGAAATCGCTCCTGAGAATCCTCAGGAGCGATTTCTTTTTGTTCCAACCGGGCCGTTTCGCGAACAGTTTCGCGAACGGCCCTTTTGTCGGGCTGACAGGATTCGAACCTGCGACCCCTTGACCCCCAGTCAAGTGCGCTACCAAGCTGCGCCACAGCCCGCCGCTCCCACAACACGATTTCAACGATCAAAACCTGCGGAAGACAACTGTAAGAGCTTACCGCTTTCTGAGAGCGCCCAAGAACACATGGGGCGACGGCTGGGAAGCACGCGGTGCCGTCGCGGTTTGCCGGTTTTCATTTCGTAGACGTACCGCTGGCTGGGTCTCAAGTCGGCAGCCAGTTCGCGCTGGGTGCGGCCTTGGAGTAGGCGGCCGTGCTACGAAAATGTAGTCATGACGGGTGCGGGCTCACCTCGTGCACAACCAAGCTGCTCGCTAGGCTGAACGGCATCATGCACATTCGAGAGATCGGGCTGTCGCCCCTCAAAGGTGGTCGCCACCAGCCACGTGAAACCGTTTCGCTCGCGGTCGACGGTCCCATCGGTGACCGCGAATTCGCCGTCGTCGATCGAAACACCGGCACCATTCTAAAGACGGTTGAGCATCCGCTTCTGGTGAGGTGCGAGGCTCGCTGGGCTGACGGCGTGCTAGCCGTCGCGTTCGATAGCCGCCGAGTTGCGGCGGAACCCGAAATGACGCACGAGTATCTCGACCTGGACTACTGGGGTCGATCCACCGCCATGCAGGTGATCGAGGGGCCGTGGGCCACCGAATTCTCCCGGCTGCTGGGGCGCAGCGTCACCCTCGCGCGGAGCACTGTCACCGGATCCGTGGTGTACGGCGACTCCGTCACGATCACCACGTCGAGTTCCCTGGCCCGGTTGGCCCGCGAATCGCAAACAGCGGTCGATACGCGCCGATTCCGCGGCACTTTCACCATTGACACCGGCGACGCCGACGCGCACGTGGAAGACTCCTGGGCTGGCCACGAACTCGAGCTCGGGGGAGTGCGACTCCTCGTGAAAGGCGGCATTCCCCGGTGCGCGGTCATCGACATTGACCCCGACTCCGGCGCTCGCGGCACCCACCTGCTAAAAACACTCGCCAACTACCGGCTGCAGGCGAGCGACATCATGTTTGGCGTTTATGCCGAGGTGATCAGTCCGGGAACCGTGTCGGTCGGCGACCACGTGCGGGTCGTACCACCCCACTGAGCAGACCCGCTGGTCAGGTCCTTGCGACGCCGGGAGACTGCCGGCCCCAGCCTCCGATTGACTTCCGGAGGCTGGTCAGGGCGGGCGTGGCTTAGCGCCTAATTTCTGCGTCCGGACGCAGCCGGATCAGCCGCTGCGGGCCATCCTCTTTCAGCTCGGCCAGGTCGCTGCGCGACGAGAGAAAATCGGTGAAGGAACGAAAACCGAGCGGCTTCTCGTTGAAAGACGGGTCCATGCGGCGCATCTGGTTCTTGACGGTGCCCGTGTTGAGCCATTCGTCGTCGTCACCCTTGGCATGACCGATCTGCAGCGCACGCACGAGGAGCTCGGTGGCCAGGGTCTGCGGGTCGATGTCTTCGGCTTCGGGCTCGTCGAATTGTGCGTCATCGGTGTGCGAGAACATGGGAATCGTGGTGAACTTGCGGGCCTCGATGGGGGCCGGGTCGGGTGCAATTTCGGCGGGTTCGGGCGCCCGCCTGCTGGACTTGGGCCTCTCCACAGCTGTCGCGGTGGCTTTGCCGATTCCGGGCAGCGAGTCGTAGTCTTCAAACTCGTCGCACGCCGCCGCCAGCGAGGTGCTCGTCGAGCCCGCGACGCCGATGCCCACCACGAAGCGACCCAGCCGCTTCGACTTCTGGGCGAGCGCGATGTAGTCGGAATCGCCGGCGATGATGATCACATGGGTCAGATCGGGCAGCCGAAAAAGGTCTTCAACCACATCCACGGCCAAACGGATGTCCGCACCGTTCTTGGTTCCGCGGGTGGTCGTGGTGAACAGCTGGGTCAGGTCCACCGCTCGGGACATGAGCTGGCGTTGGTAGCTTGCATTGACCGGAACCGACCAGTCGGCGTAGGCACGATTGACGACCAAAGTTCCGAAGGACGCCGCAAAGTCGATGATGGCGTTGAAGTCAACGGTCGCGGCGGCGAGCCGTGCGGCGATCTCGGGGTCGGCATCCGCTGAAGACTTGTTGAAATCGCGGATGCCGTCGCGCTGAAAGGCATTGCGCCCGTGCAACTGCTGATAGCGCGAGATGACGATGTTGTCGAAGTCGATATAAAGGCCGACGCGGGCGTCGTTCGGTTCAGTGATGGTGAGCTCCTTAGCCACAGGCGGAAGACTCAGTTGCGATCCGGTAGGTATAGTCTGCGCTGCGCTGCGGGTAGAGGGCAACTCGGTGCGCGGTCAAGCAGTCGAGAGATACTGGAGGGATGGACGACAAAGATACCCTCGCTGATTTTTTGCGCTCGGCCAGGGCTCGGCTAACGCCCGCCGATGTCGGGCTTCCTATCAACCCGCTTGCGGCGTCCCGGCGAGTGCCCGGACTGCGCCGTGATGAAGTGGCTGGGCTCGCCGGCGTGAGCGTTGACTACTACGCGCGCATGGAACAGGGCCGGGTGACGCAGGCATCCGATGCGGTTGTCAATGCGCTCGCCGAGGTACTGCACCTGAATGAGGCGGAGCGCACCTATCTGTTCTCGCTGTTGTCGGCGTCGACCGGTGGACGTATACAGCAACGGCGGCGCTCCAACACGATTCGGCCGTCAGTGCGCACCATCATGGACTCGTTCCCCGCGCAGCCGGCGTTCGTGCTCGGCGTTGGCATGGACGTGCTGGCCATGAACGACCTCGCCAAGCTGTTGCTGAAGGACTTCACGCAGGGCGTGGGACTCGGGCGCAGCATGGCCAGATGGACATTCCTCGACCCGGCGGCACGCACCCTGTACCTGGACTGGGACATTGTGGCCCGCGACGTGGCGGCCATGCTCCGCCACGACGCGCGATCTCACCCGAACGACCGGGCACTCAACGAGCTGATCGGCGAGTTGACCGTCAAGAGCGACGAATTTCGCGCCTGGTGGAGTCAACACCGGGTGTGGGAGTGCACGTTCGGAGTCAAGCGTTTCATACACCCGATCGTTGGTCGGGTCGACGTGGACTACGAAACCTTCCCGGTTCCGGGCGAACCCGACCAACAACTCTTCGTCTACAGCACGCAACCCGGGTCCGCCTCGAACGACGCCCTGCGCATTTTGGCCTCGTGGCGTACCGATCAAACGGATGCCGCCGCGCTCAAGTCCCTTCGCTGACGCTTTTAGAACCCTCCGGGCATTCGCGGCAGGTACGGTGCCTCGAGACGGGCGCGCTCCTCGGCGCGGAGTTCCTTAATGACGGATGCCCCGGGCCGCGTTGAAATCTGCGGCCCGGGGCGGTTCGTGCCCGGGTTTTTTATCGACCGGCGAGGCTTATGCCGCGCCGGTCGGTGCGCCTACGCGTCGACGCGGGTCTCGTTCGCAAACGTGGCAACGTCGATAACGAAACGGTAGCGCACGTCGCTGCGGATAACACGCTCGTATGCTTCGTTCACCTGATCGACCGAGATGATCTCAATGTCGGCGCCGATTCCGTGGGTGGCACAGAAGTCGAGCATTTCCTGGGTCTGGCGGATGCCGCCGATCTTGGAGGCGGCGATGGAGCGACGCTGGGCGGCGAGCCAGAACATTTTCACGCTGTCGGGCTCGGTGGGGATTCCGACGTGCACGAGCGTGCCGTTGAGGGCGAGCAGCTTCAGGTAGCCCTCCAGGTCGAGGTTGGCGGCGACGGTGTTCACGATGAGGTCGAAGTGGTTCTCGAGCTCGGTGAAGGTGGTCGGGTCGCTGGTGGCGTAGTAGTGATCTGCGCCGAAACGCAGGCCGTCTTCCTTCTTGCTCAGGGTCTGGCTGAGCACGGTGACCTCGGCGCCGAGCGCGTGGGCGATCTTCACACCCATGTGTCCGAGGCCGCCCATGCCGAGGATGGCAACCTTCTTGCCGGGGCCGGCCTTCCAGTTCGTGAGGGGGGAGAACAGCGTGATGCCGGCGCAGAGCAGGGGAGCGGCCTCGGAGAGCTCGATGCCGTCTGGGATGCCGAGCACGTAGTTCTCGTCGACGACGATCGCGGTGCTGTAGCCACCGTTGGTGGGGGTGCCGTCGTGGTTGCGGTCGTTGTACGTGCCGACCTCACCCTTGAGGCAGTACTGCTCTTCGCCGGCGAGGCAGTTGGCGCACTCGCGGCAGGAGTCAACGAAGCAGCCAACGCCGACGCGGTCGCCCACCTGGTATCGGGTGACGCCGCTGCCGATGGCCGAGACGATGCCGGCGATCTCGTGGCCGGGAACCATCGGGAACAGCCCGGTATCCCATTCGTCGCGTGCCTGGTGGATGTCGGAGTGGCAGATGCCGGCGAACTTGATGTCGATCGCGACGTCGTGAGCGCCGGGGGTGCGCAACTCGATGGTGGTGCGAGCGAGGGGCTGATTGGCCGCGGGGGCGGCGAGGGCTGGAACGGTGGTCGTCATAGAAAAGTTCTTTCGGTACCGGTGGTGGAATGCGGGGGAACCCCGTGCCGTGGCACGTGTCGGCGGTGACATCCGCTCGTGCAACATTACGCCGCTCCACCGACACCGTCGAGGCCGCAGCATGGCACTGTCTGACCTACCCAGGGCATCCGCTTTCGCGACGCCTTCACCGTGCACCGGCCGGGAATATCTCGCCATCGACGGGTTCGGCGGTGGAATCATTGCTGGCCACCCCGAGAAGGACCCGGCAAAACTGGCCGAACACCTCTGGAACCTGCACACCAAGCGCGACCAGTTCCGCCTGCAGATCAGCGCCGACTGACCGCCGTCAAATTGACTTGAGCGACCGCGAGCACGTCGCGGCACGTGTTTGAGAAGCCCGCCCGTGGTCACACACGGGCGGGCTTTTCAGTTGAGCGCCGCAACGAGGTCGCGTGGCACTAGCCCGCAGCGACCCCATTTTTCTTGACGTGGCTCAGGGGCCCGGGCATGCATTGCACACACCCACGACGCAGGTGCGATCCGAAGCCCGCTTGACGAGCGAGCCCAATCGGCTGATCGCGTTGACATTCGTTCGCCCCACGACCTAAAGTGGAATCGATTCCATGGAATCGATTCCACGAACACAATGAGGTGAAGAAGATGGCGGACATCACAATCAAGGACGTGGCCGCTCTCGCGGGCGTATCTGCGGCGACGACGTCCCGCGTGCTCTCCGGCAACCCGGCCACCTCCCCGCAGGCGCGCGCCAAGGTCGCCGCGGCAGTCAAGGAGCTGGACTACCGGCCCAACGCCCAGGCCAGAGCGCTGCGTTCAACCCGCAGCGACTCGATCGGCCTGCTCGTGCCGGATGTACGCAACCCGTTCTTCGCCGACCTCGCCCACACCGTCGAACAAGCCGCCCTCACCGAGGGGTACGTCACGCTGCTCGGCAACGCCAATGAGCAGAAGGTGCAGCAGGACCGGTACCTCGACACCCTGATCTCGCGGCGCGTGGACGGCATCATCGTGGCGCCGCTCGGTGACGGTGGCGGCAGCATCCGTTCTCTGATTGAGCGCGAGATCCCGACGGTCTTCGTTGACCGCACCGTCTATGGCATCGACGTGCCGAGCGTGACCACCGACAGCAAAGTCGGCATTCGCCAGACCGTCAAACACCTCGCCGCCCTCGGGCATACCCGGATTGGCTACATCTCCGGCCCCCAGGCAACCTCAACGGGCCGCGACCGATTCGCCGCCTTCACGGCCGCCGTGGCCGACGCCGGTCTCAGCCAGGACTCCGATTTGGTCTACTTCGGTGACTTCCAAGCGGGGAGTGGCTCGGCTGGTGTGCACGCCCTGCTGCAACTGGATGACCCGCCCACGGCCCTGCTCGCCGCCGACAGCCTGATGGCCGTCGGTGCGATCGCGATTCTGCACAAGCTGGGCCTGGGCATCGGCACAGACATCGCGCTGGTCGCCTTCGACGACATCGAGTGGTTCGCCCTGCTCAACCCGGCCCTCAGCGTCATCTCCCACAGCGTCGAGGACATGGGCCGAATCGCTGTCGACCTGCTCCTTCAGGTCATCGCCGGGGAAAGCCCGCAATCGGTGGTTCTGCCCAGTGAACTCGTCATCCGGGCGTCGTCGATGTCGCCCATCCTGCCCGCAGCCAGCCGAAGGAAGAACTGACATGACACAACAACCGCTGCTCACCCTGCAAAACGTGGGGAAGGTTTTCGGCCCGGTCACGGTCATCGACGATGTCACGGTCAGCGTCTACCCGGGCCAGGTGCAGGTGCTGCTCGGGGAGAACGGCGCCGGCAAGTCCACCCTGATCAAGATGATGGCCGGGGTTTACCAGCCGGATTCCGGCCACATCGTGGTGGATGGCAAAACGGTCACCGTGCCGAACACCCGAGCGGCCGAGGCGCTGGGCATCGCCACGATCCATCAGGAACTGAACCTGGTTGCCACCATGAGTATTGCCGAGAACGTCATGCTCGGGCGGATGCCGACCCGGCACGGTCTCGTGGACCGTCGCGCCATGCGACGGCAAGCTCGTGCCGCTCTCGACCTGATCGGACTCGATATCGACGTGGACACCCTGGTGGGGGACTTGGGCATCGCCCGGCAGCAACTGGTCGAAATCGCCAAGGCCTTGAGCGTCGACGCCCGTATCCTCATCCTGGACGAACCCACCGCGGCGCTGACCCGACACGAAACCGAAAGCCTGTTTGCCGTCATGGCCGATCTGCGACGGCAGGGCGTGGGCATGCTGTTCATCAGCCATCACCTCGACGAGATCGCCGAGGTGGGCGACACCGTCACGGTGCTACGCGACGGGGAATACATCGCGGAGGTTCCCGCCTCGACACCCGAAGACGAGCTCGTGAAGCTGATGGTCGGCCGCGGCATCGACGACCAGTTTCCCCGGGACTCCGCAGACCTCAGCCAGGCCGCAGAAATTCTCACCGTGGAGAAGCTCACCTCAACAGGGCGGTTTAGCGATATCAGCTTCACCGTCAAAGCCGGCGAGGTGCTCGGAATCGCGGGCCTGGTCGGTGCCGGTCGCACCGAACTGATCCGGGCGATCGCGGGCGCCGACCGGTACACCTCCGGCACGGTCACCGTTCGCGGCCAAAGCCTGCCCAACGGAAATATCAAGGCTGCCATCGCTGCTGGTATCGGGCATGTTCCGGAGGACCGCAAGGCGCAGGGACTGGTGCTCGACGCCTCCGTCAATAACAACCTGGGCTACGCAACCCTCGCCTCCACCGCGAAGCTGGGGCTGGTGGACTTCGCCGGCCAGCGCCGTCGGGCCGCCGCCGTTGCGAAAAAACTGCGCATCCGCATGCACACCATCGATCAACCGATCGGTGCCCTCTCCGGGGGCAACCAGCAGAAAGCCGTGTTCGGCCGCTGGATCATCGCTGCCTCCACGGTCTTGCTGCTCGATGAACCCACCCGCGGTGTTGACGTGGGTGCCAAGGTCGAAATCTACGAACTGATGAACACAATCACGGCGGCCGGGGGAGCGATCCTCATGGTTTCCAGCGAACTGCCCGAGGTGCTCGGCATGAGCGACCGCATTCTGGTGATGCGTGATGGCCGACTCGCCGGTGAGCTCACGGCCGCGGAGGCCACCCAAGACGCAGTCATGACACTCGCCGCCCGCGATGTCGACGAGAAGCACGAACAGAGATAGGGAAGAACCTCATGTCCACCACCACTCTGCCGACGCCGCGCCGCGGCCTCGACTACAAGAAGTTCCTCGCCAACAACGGTGCCCTGGTCGGCCTCGTCGTGCTCTGCCTCGCCCTGTTCATCGCCACCCCCGACTTTCTGACCGGGCCGAACCTGCTGAACATCGGCATCCAGGTCTCCACCGTGGCCGTGTTGGCCTTCGGTATGACCTTCGTCATCGTTGCCGGGGGGATCGACCTCTCCGTCGGCAGCGTGGCGGCGTTGTCGGCCATGTCCTCGGGCTGGATGTTCGCCAGCGCCGGGCTTCCGGGGTGGCTCGCCCTAGTGGGAGGCTTGCTCGTCGGAGCGCTGGCCGGTGCCATCAACGGTATGGCGAACGCCTACGGAAAGCTTCCCTCCTTCATCGCCACCCTCGCCATGCTCAGCGTGGCCCGGGGACTGACCCTGGTCATCTCCGACGGCCGCCCGATCAAGACCGCGCCCGAGGTTTCCTTTCTCGGCGGTAATCTGGGACCGGTTCCGATGCCGATCGTCATTCTCGTCATCGCCGCCCTGGTCGCCTCGTTCATCCTCAACCGCACCGTGATCGGCCGTTCGATGTATGCCGTCGGCGGCAACGCCGAAGCGGCGCGGCTCTCGGGACTGCCGGTCAAGCGCATCCTGGTCACCGTCTTCACGCTGGCCGGCCTGTTCGCGGCCCTCGCCGGGCTGCTGCTCGCCGGCCGGCTTGACTCCGCGCAGCCTCAGGCAGCTGCCGGCTACGAACTCGACGCCATTGCGGCCGTCGTGATCGGCGGCGCCTCCCTGGCCGGCGGACTCGGCAGGATCTCCGGCACCCTGGTTGGAGCCCTGGTTTTGGTCGTCATTCGCAACGGCTTGAATCTGCTCAACGTCACGTCGTTCTGGCAACAGGTCGTCATCGGCCTCGTGATCGCCCTGGCCGTGGGCATCGACGTGCTGCGCCGCAAAACGCGCAGCAGCTGACTCGACGCTGCCAGCACCCACCAATCTTTCACCGCTCCCCGTTCGTTCCATCCCCACCCAAAGGAAAAACAATGAAGTCATCCTCGTTCCTCAAAATCGCGGCACTGACCGCGACAGCGGCCTTGATCCTCGCGGGCACCACCGCCTGCGGCCGAGGCGGCGCTGAGGCGTCCGGCGATAAAATCGTGCTCGCGATTTCCACCCTGAACAACCCGTTCTTCGTGGAACTGCGCGACGGAGCAGAAGCTGCCGCCGCCGAGGCCGGAGTGGAACTGAGCATCGTCGATGCTCAGAACGACTCCGCCACCCAGGCCAATCAGCTCGCCACCGCTGCGTCCAGCGGTGCCCAGGCCGTCATTATCAACCCGGTCGACTCGGATGCCGCGGCCTCCGCCGTTGGCGATTTGATCACGGCCGGTATTCCGGTTATCGGCGTTGACCGCACCGTCACCGGAGTCGACCTCGCCTCACTCGTCGCCAGCGACAACGTAGCCGGCGGGCGCCAGGCGGCCGACGAACTCGCCAAGGCCATGGGCGAAGCGGGCACCGTCATTCACCTGCAGGGTGTGGCCGGAACGTCGGCCAGCCGCGAGCGCGGTGCCGGCTTCGAGGAAGGCATGTTGGCCTACCCCGGCATCACCGTGGTCGCCACGCAGACCGCCAACTTCGACCGCGCCGCCGCGCTCGATGTGACGACCAACCTGTTGCAGTCCAACCCGGGTGTCACTGGTCTCTTCGCGGAGAACGACGAGATGGCGCTCGGCGCCATCCAGGCGCTCGGCGCCAAGGCCGGCACCGAGGTCTTCGTCGTCGGCTTTGACGGCACCGCTGATGGACTCGCCGCAATTGAAGCGGGCACCCTGGTGGCTACCATTGCCCAGCAGCCGGCCGAACTCGGCAAGCTCGCGATCGAATTCGCCGTCAAGGCCATCAAGGGCGAAACGATCGAGACGACCGTGCCGGTCGAGGTTGTCTCCGTCACCAAGACGAATGTCGGCGATTTCACCAAGTGATTCATCTGGCCAGTAGTGCGCTCGTTCCACCGATCGGCATCGTCGAGCGCGGTTCGGTTGTTGTCGTCGGTTCCATCAACGTCGACCAGCTGATCCGTGTGCACCGCCACCCGCAGCCGGGGGAGACCCTCATCGGAACGTCGATGGAGTTTCTGCCGGGCGGTAAGGGGGCCAACCAGGCGGTGGCCGCGGCCCAACTCGGTGCGAGCGTACTTCTGGTCGGCGCCGTGGGCCGGGATGCACAGGCCCACGTCGCCACCGCGATTCTGACTCGCGCCGGTGTCGACCAGTCGGCCGTGCGCACGGTCGACGCCCCCACCGGGCTGGCGTTGGTCAGCGTGGCCGACGATGGCGAGAACACCATCGTGGTCATCCCCGGTGCCAACGCCCTGATGGGCGCAGAGGCCGTTCAGGCCTGCGCCGACATCATCGCGGCCGCAGCCGTCGTGGTGCTCCAGGGCGAGATCCCCGCGGCGGGAATCGCCCTGGCGGCGCGGCTGGCAACGGGACGCGTGGTGTTGAATCTGGCGCCCGTGATCGAACTGGATCCCGCCGCTATCCGGCGCGCCGACCCGCTGGTCGTCAACGAGCACGAGGCTGCCCTCGTGCTCGCTCAACTGGCTCCGCAGCGCTCCGTTCCGGCCGAGGACGCCGACTTGGTTGCCCGACTGCTGGAGTGGGGCGTCGCATCCGTTGTACTGACCCGTGGTGCCAGCGGGGCGATCTGCGGCGACCGCGAGGGCACCCATGCCGTGGCTTCGCCGACGGTCGTCGCCGTGGACAGCTCGGGAGCCGGTGATGCCTTCGTCGGCGCGCTGAGCGCGCAGCTGGCCGCCGGGACGAGTCTGCTTGAGGCCGTTCGCCTGGCCGTGCGGGTGGGCGCGTTCGCGGTGCAGAGCCGGGGAACCCAGCCCTCCTATCCGACCCTGGCCGACGAGCTGCCGACGGTGAAAGCCCAGGTTCACGCATGAAGAAGCGGGGAATTTTGAACGCCGAGCTGTCGGGAGCACTCGCCCGGCTGGGTCACACGGATATCATTCTGCTCGCGGACTGCGGCATGCCGATTCCGCCCGGGGTTCCCGTGATCGACCTGGCTCTGGTGCACGGTATCCCGCGGTTCGAACAGGTTCTCGACGCCCTGCTCGACGAGATGGTGTTCCAGGGCTGCGTGGCGGCGGAGGAGGCCAAGACCGCCCCCGCGGGGGCCTGGCTGGCCGAACGGTTCAAAGACATCGAGTACATCAACCACGCGGAGTTGAAGTCCTTCTCCGCGACGGCCAAGCTCTTCATACGCACGGGCGAGGCGACGCCGTTCGCCAACGCGGCGCTGGTGTGCGGAGTGTCGTTTTAAGCAAGTCAGCCGCTGGCGCGTTCCCAGGCAGTCACGCCGATTAACTACAAAAACGTCGTCGCACGGTTCTGCCACGCCGATCAGGAGAAGTGGTCGCGCCTCGTGGTACGTGTTCGAGAAGCCGGCACCGGTTCGAACCAGTGCCACGGGATCAAACACGTGCCACGAGGCAGCCAGCGGGGGCCAAGCCGCAACGGCCCGGCCCCCTTGTCGAACTATTCGGCCAGCAGCGTCCAGTTGCCGTCGGCGCTGACGACGATGGCCGACGGGCCGGAGCTGAGCGGCACGGTTCCCGAGTAGGGCCCGATCTCGTTCACGAGCAGCCCCATGCTGAAGAGCTCGTCGGTTTCCTCGATGATGGCAAAGTTGCTCGAGCCGTCGTGGGTCGCCGTGAGCTTGCCGGCTGAGCCGTCGTAGAGAAACACGCCGTCGCCGGCACCGGATGCCGCGAGCACGGGTGCCGCAGAGATCGGCGCGATGGTCAGACTCCAGTTGCCATCGGCGGTGATCTGCAGCGTCGCGTCCTCACCGAAGGAGCTGAAGCCGTACTCGGTCGTGCCGTTGTAGGCACCAATCGTGTTCACGAGCAGTTGCCCAGTGGATGCATTCGCAGCGTCGAGAACGGAAATCGAGAAATTGCTGCTCCCGTCGTGGGTCGCGGTGACGATCCCCGCGGTGGCACCGGCGGGCAGGGTGACGAGGTTATCGCCGAAGCCGGTCTGCGAGACGACCTCGAACGTGCCGAAGGCGTCGTCGGCCCAGGACTGCACGGTGTCGACGGGCGCCGCTTCAACGACCGGCTCCTCCTCAACCACCGGCTCGTCAACCACCGGCTCGTCAGCGACCGGCTCGTCCGCCGCATCGGCGACTGCGGCGGCCGGCGCCACAGCGGCCGGACTCTCACTCGGCCCATTACCCGCGCTGATACCGGACACGATCATCGACAGCACGGTCACCGCGCCGGTGACAATCCAGGCGACCTTCTTGAACTGGCCGTAGCCGGCGAGTGTGAGGCCGTGCTTGTCGCGCTGGGCACCGACCAGCACGAGGATGAGGTCGACGAGCCACCAGATCCCCAACCCGCCGAAGGTCACCAGCTTCAAGAGGCCGGTACCGATCTTGCCGAGGTAGAAACGGTCAACGGCGAAGATGCCGAGCAGCCAAGAAAACAGCCAGGTGGCCACGAACGATTTCTGCGAGATGGGCGGGTTGGCCATGGTGGCCGCCTGAATCGGGGGAGCGGGAAGCAGAAATTGTTCCTGCTGGGTGGTCGGTACGCCGGTCGGAGCGGGGCGCTGGCTGGTAGTCATTCTGACGTCCTTTGCTGGTGATGGTGCTTGGGAGGGGCAAGTGAGGAGCGGCCATTCCCCCCAATGACAACGGCCGATCCTCACCTGCTGGTGCCAGCCGACTGCGGCGGGCACAGGAACAAGTTATTGCAGCGCCACGTTCTTGGCGCAAAGAACACCGATAACAGGGGTTATCAGCAAATCAACATGGACGACACGAATCTGCCCTAACCTGAACCCACGAGAAGGGAACGCAATGACCGACACCGCACTGCTGATGACCATGTCCGACATCGCCGGCCTCGCCCACGTGCAACGCCCGGTCGTCTCCGTCTGGCGCAGCCGCTCCGCAGCCACCAACACACCCTTTCCCACGCCGGTCAGCCGACAGCGCGGCGTCGACCTCTTCAACGCCGACCAGGTGGGCAGCTGGCTCAGCGCAACCGGCCGCGGCAACAACCGTGACGCCGCAGCGGATGCCGCTGCCTACGCTGTACCCGACGCGCACGACGAACAAACCTTCCGTGGCGTCACCGCCCTGCTCGCCCTGCGCGCGGCGTGCGATCACGCGCTCAGTACCCTTACCGAAGCCGAGCTGGTCGACTTGGCCGATGAGCACGACCCCGACGACGACCTGCTGTTACGCGAGATCGAAGCCCTCGGCGACACCCTGCCCACCCTGGCCGTCTACGTCGACGCCCTGGTCGAGGCTGCTTTTGGCCCGGCGCCCGCCTTCGAACGGATGCTCACCGACCGTTTCAAGCGCAACCTCGCCGGCGAGGGTGACCTCACGCTTAGCCGTGCAGCCCTTGACCTCATGGCCGAGACCGTCGCCGCGCTGCGCCTCACCCAGCCCGCTGATTCGGTGCTCGTCGACCCCACGGGCAGCGCGAGCGACCTGCTCATTGCTATTCACCAGGGCGAGGTTCCGGTGATGACAGCGAACATCGACAGCCCCACCGCACGTCTGCAGCGCCGGCGGCTGATGGTGCACGGGGTCGTGCGCACCGAGCTGCAGGTTCTGCCCTCCGGTGCCTTCAGCGTGACCGGCGCCGCCGTGCACGTGGCGCAATACCCCTCAGCGGCCCGGCCGACCATGACGCCGGTGCAGATTCTCTCGGACATTGAGCAGATCGTGCTGCAGATGACCGATGAGCAGCTGGCCGTGGTTCTGGCTCCGTCAGCGGTGCTCAGCGACACCGGCCTCAGCCGCGAAGCCGACGAGCTGCGCTCGTCTCTCTTGCGTTCCGGCCGAGTGCGCGCCGTCGTGCGTCTGCCCGCCGGGCTGCTGACTGGCAAACCGCAGCAGTTGCAGGCGCTCTGGGTGCTCGGTGCCGCCCACGCCGAGGTCGCCCTCGCCGATCGCTACGCCATGGTCGCCGACCTCGTGGCGACGCCGCTGGGTGGCGCCGCCATCGACGACCTCGTCAGCGACCTCGCCGCGTCACTCGGCAGCCAGAGCACCGTGCGCGCCCACGCCTTTCGCTTTGCCCGACTCGTGCTCACCCGCAGTCTGCTCGCCAGTCGCCGGCCACTCGTGGCCGGAGTGCACACGGTTCCCTCGGCCGCCGATCAGCCGGCGGCGGCGCTCGCCGTGACCATTGACCGGCTGGCAGCCTTGCTCGACGCCGACCTGGCGGTTGAACCCGCCAGCGACAAGCCTGCCTCCTCGACCGTGCACGAGCTCCTCACAGCCGGGCACCTGCACTATATTCCGGGCAATCGCATCGCCGCCGACGACGTGATCGAGGGGGCAACGGATGCCGCCGGCATCCGCTTAATAGGACCGGCCGAAGTCGCGAACCCCTCACAGCTCGGCCACCGGCGAATCGACCGACTGAGGTTCGCGGCCGCGTACTCGTCTGGCCGCGTGACCGAGCCGGGCGACGTGGTGTTCGCCACCTCGCCCCGGCCGGCAGCGGTGGTCGACACGGAAGGCACCTCCGTCGTGCTCTTTCCCGCCCGCATTCTTCGCATCGAGCAGGCCGACCCGAATGGTCTGCTCGATGCGGTACTCGCCGCCGACATCCAGTCAATGCCCCCCGGCCATCGCCGGTGGCGGTCCTGGCCGGTGCGCCAGGTGGCCCTGAACCAACGCGCGGCGCTCGCTGACGCTCTCACCTCGCTACGGTGGGAACAGAAGCAGGCGCTTGATCGGCTCGGGCAACTCGACGAGCTCACCGATTTGCTCATGGCCGGCGTCACCGCCGGCACCATCACCATCGCTTCTGACGCACTCTTGAAAGGAACCACCTAGTGGCACCGAAGACCAAAGCCGCCGCACTGCCGTCGACCATGAAGGAACTGAAAGACACCCTGTGGAAGGCCGCGGACAAGCTGCGCGGATCCATGGACGCCTCGCAGTACAAAGACGTCATTCTCGGTCTGGTGTTTCTCAAGTACGTCAGCGACTCCTTCGACGAGCGGCGCGAGCAGATTCGCACCGAACTGACCGCCGACGGCCTCGACGAGGATCAGATCGGCCAGCTCATCGATGACGTCGACGAATACACCGGCCGCCGGGTGTTCTGGGTGCCGGCCGCAGCTCGCTGGACCTACATCGCCGAAAACGCCAAGGGCATCGCGGGCGCCGCCGGTGAGCCGTTTAAACAGGTGGGCCAGCTCATCGACGAGGCCATGGACCTCATCATGGTGGCCAACCCCACCCTTGCCGCCACACTGCCGCGCATTTACAACCGCGACGGCGTCGACCAGCGCCGCCTCGGCGAACTGCTCGACCTGTTCAACTCCGCCCGGTTTACCGGCGAAGGGTCGACCAAGGCCCGCGACCTGCTCGGCGAGGTCTACGAGTATTTTCTGGAGAAATTCGCCAAGGCCGAGGGCAAGCGCGGCGGCGAGTTCTACACCCCGGCCGGAGTCGTGCGCGTGCTGGTCGAAATGCTCGAGCCCACCCGNCCCGGCCGGAGTCGTGCGCGTGCTGGTCGAAATGCTCGAGCCCACCCGCGGCCGCGTCTACGACCCGTGCTGCGGCTCGGGCGGCATGTTCGTGCAGGCCGAAAAGTTTCTCGAGAACCACCATAAGGAGGGCTCAGAGCTCTCGGTCTTCGGCCAGGAGCTCAACGAGCGCACCTGGCGCATGGCCAAGATGAACCTCGCCATTCACGGCCTCAATGGCAACCTCGCCAGCCGCTGGGGCGACACCTTCGCCCGCGACCAGCACCCCGACATGCAGGCCGACTACATCCTCGCCAACCCGCCTTTCAACATCAAGGACTGGGCCCGCAACGAACAGGATCCCCGCTGGCGCTACGGCGTGCCGCCCGCCGGCAACGCCAACTACGCCTGGATCCAGCACATTATCTCCAAGCTCAACCCCGGCGGCAGCGCCGGAGTGGTCATGGCCAACGGATCGATGTCGTCCAACTCCGGCGGCGAGGGCGAGATTCGCGCGCAGCTCGTGGAGGCCGACCTCGTCACGTGTATGGTCGCCCTGCCCACCCAGCTGTTTCGCAGCACCGGCATTCCCGTCTGCACGTGGTTCTTCGCCAAAGACAAGACCGCGGGGGAGAAGGGCAGCATCGACCGCACCGGCCAGGTGCTCTTCATTGACGCGCGGAACCTCGGCACCATGGTCGACCGTGCCGAGCGCGCCCTGACCGACGACGACATCGCCAAGATCACCGGCACGTATCACGCCTGGCGCGGCACGCACACGTCGGTCGAGCCTGTCGAGACCACGGATGCTTCGCTCGTCTACGCAGACGAGCCCGGCTTCGCCTACTCCGCGACCCTCGCCGAGATCAAAGCCGCGGACTACGCGCTGACCCCGGGGCGTTACGTCGGTGCAGCCGAGGCCGAATCGGATGCCGAGCCGATCGAGGAGAAGATCGCCCGGCTGAGCGCCGAGCTCTTCGCCCAGTTCGACGAGTCGGAGCGCCTAGCGGCGGTCGTGCGCGAGCAGCTGGGGCGCGTTCGTGCTTGATCGCACCGAGATGACGTTTGGCGACTTGGGTGAACTATTCGATGGCCCTCATGCGACCCCAACACGCACGACGGAAGGCCCCTACTTTCTCAACATCTCGAGTCTGGTTGATGGACGACTTGACCTCGATCAGTCGGACCACGTTTCGGAAGTCGACTTCGCGAAGTGGACACGACGAGTCACTCCGAAGGCTGATGACGTACTTTTCTCTTATGAGACGCGACTCGGAGATGTTGCTCTTATGCCACCCAACGTAGAGGCGTGCCTTGGTCGGCGGATGGCGCTGCTCCGGCCCAACCGTGCGGTCGTCGAGCCCGGGTTTCTTCTCTACTTCTATCTCAGCCCTGTATTTCAAGCCTTGATTGCGACGCACACAATCCACGGCGCGACGGTCAACCGAATCGGCCTTTCGACGATGCCCGAGTGGCCCATTGCAATTCCATCGTTGCTTGAGCAACGCGCGATCGCGGAGGTGCTGGGCGCGCTCGATGACAAGATCGCTGTAAATGGCAAACAGGCGGGTAAAGCCGCTGAACTTGCGACGGCCACTTATGTAGCGGTCCGATCTCGGCGCGGCGAGCGGTTCCTCCTAGACGAACTCGTCACAACCCAGTACGGATTCACAACATCGGCGCACTCTGAACCTGGTCCGAAGTTCCTGCGTGTAACGGACATCAACAAACACCCGTGGATAACTTGGGGCTCAACTCCAAATTGCACGCTTGGTGATGCCGACCGGGAAAAGTATCGGGTTGAGGAAGGCGATATCCTCGTTGCACGAATGGCTGACCCAGGCAAGGCGGCTTTCATCGATGAGGGGGATCCGGAAGCGGTCTTTGCGTCCTACTTAGTCCGGCTCAAGGCCAAGAACCCAGATGACGCACTGTTTATCTACTATTTCTTGCGATCAGACGAGTATCGGAACTACTCGGAAGGAGCGATGCAGGGATCAGTGCAGATGAACATGAATGCCAAGGTGATCGTCGGGACGACGATATCCTGTCCGACCAGGCAAGATATCGCCCTTTTCAACGCGCGAATCAAGCCCTTGCGTCGAGTGATACAGAGTGCCTTGCAAGAAAATGCTCAGCTGGCCGCCACTCGCGACGCCCTCCTCCCGCAGCTGATGTCGGGCAAGCTGCGCGTCAAAGACGTCGAGAAGTCGCTCGCGGGCGTGCTGTGATACCCACCCTGCAGTCTGGCCCCATCCGTTGATCGAGCTTGCCGAGATCTCCATCGACCAGCGCGACCCGCGTTGGGATCGCAGCCACCGTCATGCGCATTGCGATCTCGGCAGGCTCGATCAGCGGGATGGTTACGTCGTTCGGGGGCTCAATCAATGGGGGTCGCGACGGTCATGACATGGCCTCGTGAAGCGCGAGGCGCGCAAACCTGCATGTCGGTGGTGCCTGCCACTATTTTCATAGAGCCTCAACTAGACGTACGAACTGTGGTTGCGAATCGGCAGGAGGATCTTGTCGCAACAGATCGATTTGAGGAGATTGGATCATGAGCTCCAAGTACGACTCGACAGATGCAGAAGCGAATGAGACGAACCGCGCATCGTTTCCCAGCACGCCTGACCGAATTTCTATGCCCGAGTGGTACCCCGACCTGCTCGCCTCCGTCGCCGGACGCGTTGCTGCTGGGCGTTCGCGGGCGATCGCAGCGGTCAATTCAGAATTGCTTGCCACGTACTGGGCAATCGGTGCAGACCTTATCTACCGTGAAGCCCAAGAAGGCTGGGGGACGCGCGTCGTGCTCAGACTATCGGCAGACATCCGCGGTCAATTTCTCGGAACGAAAGGGTATTCTCCACGCAACCTCAGGTACATGAAGAGTTTCGCCGCGGCTTGGCCCGAGTCTTCAATCTTGCAAGGCTCGCTTGCAAGATTGCCCTGGTATCACCAGATCGCACTACTCGAGAAGTTGGGCGACCCGGCTACGCGCCTTTGGTACGCGGCGGCAGCCATCGAAAACGGCTGGTCTCGCGATATTCTGGTGCACCAGATTGACACGCGGCTCCATGAACGCTCGGGCAAAGCAATCACCAACTTCGCGGCGACACTTCCGCCGGCAGATTCCGACCTGGCCCAGCAGGCCACCAAAGATCCCTACGTCTTCGATTTCCTCGCGATGACCGACCGGCGCAACGAGCGTGAGCTGGAGACCCAGCTGGTGACGCACGTGCAGAAGTTTCTGCTGGAGCTCGGGCAGGGTTTCGCGTTCGTTGGCGAGCAGGTTCGTCTGGAGATCGGCGACGACGAGTTCTTTGCCGACCTCCTTTTCTACCACTTGCGTTTGCGCTGCTATGTCGTCGTCGAGTTGAAGGCCACGGCCTTCAACCCCGGCTTCGTGGGGCAGCTCGGCATGTATATGGCAGCCGTCGACGATCTCCTTGCCCACCCCGACGACAAGCCGACCATTGGGCTGCTGCTCTGCAAGACGAAGAACAATGTCGTGGCTGAGTACGCGCTCCGAAGTTCCTCGATGCCCATTGGCGTGGCTGAGTGGAAGGATGCCATCACAGACTCCCTGCCGGAAGAGTTCGCTTCCAGCCTGCCGACGATCGAGACAATCGAAGCCGAGCTCGCCGGTGAAGAGATTTCCCCGGACGCCCACGATTGAACAAACCACTAAAAATGACCACCAGACTGGCCCGTGTCTTGTGGGAACGCAGCCGGTCATAGTCAGAGTTTGATCTCTGGTGAGAATAAGCGACTGAGCTTGGAGTTGTTTCGTTAAGATCAGATGATGCGCCATACGCAAGAAAGTTGGGGGAATCATGGCTTATGTACTTACTAACCGACTCGTCGTCGGTGTCGCATCGAGCGCGCTTTTTGACCTGAGCGAGTCGGACGCCATATTTCGCGCGGAGGGGGAAGAACCGTATCGAACTTATCAAGATGCCAACATAGATACTCAGCTTCTTCCCGGGGTGGCCTTCCCATTCATTCAGAGACTACTGGGGCTGAACGACCTTAGTCCGATAGGCGATCCCTTGGTCGAAGTGATAGTCCTTTCGAAAAACGACCCAACTACTGGACTTCGAGTCATGCGATCCATCGAATCTCACGGGCTGTCCATTACTCGCGCAGTTTTCACACAGGGCAAGTCCCCCTACGAGTACATCGGTGCATTCGAGATGTCCCTCTTTCTATCCGCAGATGAACGTGACGTAAGAAAGGCTGTCGAACTCGGGTTTCCGGCCGGCCGTGTGATGCCTTCTGATCTGAGCTACGCCGAGGATGGTGGCGAAGTGCGCGTGGCGTTCGACTTTGACGGAGTCTTGGCCGACGACGAGTCTGAAAGAATTTTTCAAGGCCCTGGCGGCTTGAAAGGATTTCAGGATCATGAGGTCTTCAACCTTGATCGATCTCTTAGCGCGGGACCGTTACGCGAGCTGCTGAAGGATCTACACATGATCCAGAATCTTGAAAAGATCAAGAAGCTGGAGCAACCTCAATATCAGCCGCGGGTGCGAATCTCGATTGTAACGGCCCGAAATGCGCCGGCACATGAACGCGCCGTGAGAACACTCAGCGCCTGGGGAATAACGGTAAACGACGCCTTTTTCCTTGGCGGTATTTCCAAAGGCTCCGTCCTTAAAGTTCTACGGCCGCATATCTTCTTTGATGACCAGGAAGGCCATCTCACTGCCACGGCAGAATTCGCTGCAAGTGTGCACGTGCCGTATGGCATCGCAAATGAGTCACCACAGGGCACGGCAATTTCGCTCGACATATTGGAAACCGTGTCATGACAAATCGGCGTCGCCGCAATTGAGGGGATAGGCAATGACGATCACTATATCTACGGCAGCACAGGGGCTGTCCGAAGCCGCGTGGGAGAACTTCGCGCTCGACCAGCTGGGGGAGCCGCTCGGCTGGCTTCCGCTCGCCGGCGAGAAGATCGCGCCGGGCACTGGGGAGCGCGAGTCGTGGGGCGAACTGCTCATTCGCCCGCGCCTGCTCGAGGCGTTGCGCAATCTTAACCCGACCGTTCCGGTGGAGTACCTGCGCCAGGCGCTCGCCGAGCTGACCGCACCCAAATCGATGGACGCGATCACCGAGAATCAGCGTATGCACGAGTACTTCGTGCACGGCTTTCCGTTCAGCTATCTCGATGCCAGCGGGGCCGAGGTGAGCCCCAGCATCCGCTTGATCAGTTCTGACCCGGCGCAGAACGACTGGCTGGCCGTGAACCAGGTGACGCTGCGCCAGGGCGACTATCTGCGCCGGTTCGACATCGTGCTGTACTGCAACGGCATGCCGGTGAGCATCATCGAGTTGAAGAAGGCGGGCAGCGAGCGGGCCACCGTGGCCGCAGCGCACGCCCAGCTACAGACCTACCTGCGCGAGTTTCCGATGGCGTTTCGGTTCTGCGTATTCACGCTCGCCTCCGATGGGCAGTCGGCGTCGTATGGCACGCCGTTCACTCCGCTCAATCACTTTTCGCCGTGGAACGTCGACGACGATGGCAAGCCGGTTGCGCCGGGCACGATCACGGTCGACGGCGACGCGGTCACCGGGCTCGAGACGGCTTTGGCCGGCCTCTACGACCAGGAGCGATTTCTGCAGCTTCTGACCTATTTCACCGCGTTCGATGAGGGCGACGACGGCCTCACCAAGCGCATCGCCAAGCCGCACCAGTTCTTCGCGGTGAATAAGGCGGTCGCGAGCACCGTGCAGGCCGTCGCGAGCAACGGCAAGGCCGGGGTGGTTTGGCACACGCAGGGGTCAGGCAAGTCGATGGAGATGGAGTTGTATACCAACCTGGTGACGCTGCACCCCAAGCTGAAGAACCCGACCGTGGTGGTGATCACCGACCGCAAGGAGCTCGACGGGCAGTTGTTCTCGTCGTTCAACCGCAGTCTGCTGCTGCCGGGCAAGCCGGAGCAGATCCTCAAACGCTCCGACCTGCGGCAGAAGCTGAGCGAGCGCAACACCGGCGGAATCTTCTTCACCACGCTGCAGAAATTCGGAATCAGCAAAGCCGAGAAGGATGCCGGGATGGAGCATCCGCTCTTGTCGGACCGGCGCAACATCATCCTGATCGTCGATGAGGCGCACCGCAGCCACTACGACGACCTCGACGGGTATGCCCGCCACCTGCGCGACGCCCTGCCGCACGCGACACTGATCGCGTTCACCGGCACGCCCATTTCATTCGATGATCGCAACACGCAGGACGTGTTCGGTGACTACATCGACGTGTACGACCTCACTCGCGCAGTCGACGACGGCGCGACCGTGCCGGTGTACTTCGAACCGCGACTGATCAAGGTCTCGTTGGCTGCGGATGTCACCGAAGAGATGCTCGACGACGCGGCCGACGACGCCACCCAGGGGCTCGACGAAACCGAGCGCGCCCGCATCGAGCAGAGCGTTGCCGTGGTCAACGCGGTCTATGGTGCGCCCGAGCGCATCGCTGCACTCGCTTTGGATATCGTGGCGCATTGGGAGAATCGGCGCAGCCGGATGATCAAATTCATTGATGCCCCGGGCAAGGCCATGATCGTCGGTGGTACGCGGGAGATCTGCGCGCTGCTGTACGAGGCGATCGTTCTCTTGCGGCCCGACTGGCATTCCGCCGCGCTCGACCAGGGCACCATCAAGGTCGTCTACTCCGGGGATGCGACGGACCAGCCGCCCGTGTCGAACCACGTGCGACGCACGTCCCAGAACGACGCGATCAAGGCGCGGCTGAAGAACGTCGACGACCCGCTCGAGCTCGTCATCGTCAAGGACATGATGCTCACCGGCTTCGACTCGCCGCCGCTGCACACCCTCTACCTCGACCGCCCGCTCAAGGGCGCGCTGCTGATGCAGACGCTCGCGCGAGTGAACCGCACGTTTCGCGGCAAGGAAGACGGGCTGCTCGTGGCCTATGCCCCGCTCGCTGAGAACCTGGCCAAGGCGCTCGCCGAATACACAGCGGATGACCAGACCGGCAAACCGCTCGGCCGCAACATCGACGAGGTGGTCGCCCTCACCGAGACGCTCGTCGAGACCCTGCGCGGCCTTCTGGCCGGGTACGACTGGAAGGCCGTGCTGCAGAAGGCCGGTTCAAAGGCTTACCTGAACGCGGTGACCGGTTCCGTGAACTATCTGCGGGCCCCCGGCACGCCCGGCAACCAGATCGTTGAGGGTGAAGAGACACTCGGCGTGAAGTACCGCCGGTACTCCGGTCAGCTCTCACGGGCCTGGGCGTTGTGTTCGGGGTCGCAGAATTTGGCTTCATTGCGGCCAGAGGTGCAGATCTACGAGGAGATTCGGGTCTGGATGGCCAAGGGCGATGCCAATGATCGGCAGTCCCGCGGCGAGCCGATCCCCGAGGAGATTCAACGGTTGCTGGGGGAACTGATCGCGTCCGCGACGTCGTCGGGTGACGTGCTCGACATCTATGAAGCGGCCGGCATGCCGAAGCCGTCGCTCAGCGATCTGACGCCGGAGTTCGTGGCGAAGACGCAGCAGGCGCGCAACCCGCATCTGGCGATTGAAGCGTTGCGCAAGTTGCTGACCGAGGAGGCCGTGGCATCCACTCGCAACAATATGGTGCGGCAGCGCGCGTTCTCGGAACGCATCACCGAGCTGATGAACAAGTACACCAACCAGCAGCTGACCTCGGCCGAGGTGATTGCCGCGCTGGTGGAGATGTCGCGGGAGGTCGCTGCCGAGTCGCAGCGCGGTTTGCACTTCACGCCGGAGCTGACCAGCGATGAACTCGCGTTCTACGACGCGGTGGCGCAGAACGAGTCCGCGGTAGATCTGCAGGGCGAGGGCAAGCTGGCCGACATTGCGCGCGGGCTGGTGCAGGTGATGCGCCGCGACGTGCGCACCGACTGGACCGTGCGCGACGACGTGCGTGCCAAGCTGCGTTCGTCGATCAAGCGGCTGCTCGTGCTCAACGGCTACCCGCCCGACCAGCAGCCCGGTGCGATCAAGCTCGTGATGGAGCAAATGGAGTCGATGGCGCTGCGGTTTGCCGGGGACCGCTAATACCGGCGACCTTCTCGCGGTCTGCAAACCAGAGCACACCGACCGATGTGATTTTCGCAACGAGGGGTATTCTGGGGAGATGGAAACCCTTCGAGACCGCGTTCTGACGTGTCTGGAGCAGATGGCGCCCGGCACGTCTCAGAATGAACTCGCGAGGCGCATCGGGATGGCGCCGAGCGCTCTGTCGCGTGCGCTCAATGAAACACGCGGACTCACGGGTGACGAACTCGTGAGCTTGGCACGGGAACTTCGGATGTCGGTCGACTGGGTACTGACGGGGGAAGACCCATTTCCGATCCGTATCGCTGCCCGCCACAACTTTTCGCAGATTAACGGCTACCAACTGTCACGAGCGGCGGCGGGAGAGCGAGCAATTCTGGACGATGTTGCTCTGGTGTTCCGCCAGGCAGTAGACGACCTGCAGCCCCTGGCTCGGCGCGCGGTCCCGAACGATCCATTCGAGGCCCGCAAGATGCTGCTCGACGCATTTGGCGCGGATTGGACACTTCACTTTGCGGATGCCGTTGAGCGCGTTTTCGGCATCGACGTCGTCAAACTAGCCATGCCCGACGCCGCCGGCTATTCGATGCAGTTGCCGAACGCAACTGTCATTGTTGTCCCGACTGAGAACTTCTGGGGTCGACAGAATTGGACAATAGCTCATGAGCTTGGGCACATTTCTCGAGCGGAGTTCACGCCGATTGACGAGCCAGCTTCAATATCGGACGAGTCGGCGGCGAATGCATTCGCGACGCAACTGCTGCTGCCCGAGGAGGAAATGCGAATGATCGACTGGTCCGCCACTCGCGGGCCAGAGCTAGCAAAGTTTCTCTGGGGGAGCGGTGTTTCGATCGGGGCGCTCGGCGTGCGCTTGGACAGTCTCAAAATTGATCGTCCCGAGGTGACGCTGCGCACCGGGCAGCTGATTCGCAAGTATCCACCAATGGACGTCGGGGTCTTCGACGACCCGATTAGTCAGCGGTGGGTTGCCGCCGGCCGCCGACGGTTTCCTGTCAGAATCCTTGTCGCGCACGAGAAATTTGAAACAACACGGCGTTCCCTGGCGTGGATGTTGGGTGTTGAGGTCGACGAAGCTTCCGACGAAGTGGAGGCTCAAACCAACCTGGATACGATGGCGACGGCATTCGGATTTGTCCCGGCGAAGTGACTCTCTTTTTCCCGGACAACACGGTCCTGGTGAACTTTGCCCACATTCGCCAGATCTCTGTGTTGGAGGGGCTTCTCCAGGGTCGAGGGCGCTGGGTGTCGTCCGTCGCGGCGGAGTGCGAGAGGTCCGCAGAACTTGTGCAGCTCGAAGACCTGAAAAACGTGCCTGAAATTCTCGGAGTCCCCATCAGATCTGATCGTGCGGAGCGTGTCGATGCCCGAGCCATTCAGATCCGACTGCGGGCGCCGGGTGACCCTTCTGGAAGGAGCTTTGGAGAATCGGAGACTATCGCTGTCATCGTTCGACGGCAGCTTGACGCAATGTTCCTCACCGACGACCGGGGTGCGATCGACTATCTGGCCGTGGCGCATCCCCGCGAGCAGGAATCCGGGGAGCAAGGCGTGGGTCATTGAAGACTCGTCGGCGACTCGACACACGCCGTCGCGCCGCCCGCTCGCGCCGCGTTCGCAGGATGCCTTGATTGACTTCTTTCGCACCAACTCCCTTGAAGGGCTCGACTCGAGGACCAGGGAACGCACAGCTCAGCGCATCCGCTTTCTGCGTGGCAGCGATGCGCCAGCTGCGGTGCTCGCGGATTGGTTCAATGGCCAGCCGCCTGCCGGCTTGAATGCGGGGTCCAATCTCATTGCCCATGCGGTGGCCGGCAATGATGCCCGGGTGCGGCAGGTGCTCCAACGCAGACATGCCGCGTATCTACGGGAGAGAGTTGACCTTGCCCAGCGGGTCAGTGATGAACGCGCTATTCGCGGCCTGACCCGAGCCGACCTCGCCGCGGCCGCCGACGTGGACCTGACTGTTCTGTCAGCAATTGAGCGCGGCAAACCTGTCGAGAGCATCGCTGCGATTCGCCGAGTGCTGCGCGCCCTGCACATCGACCCCTCGGCTATCCCCGCACCAGGTGTTCGATGACGAGTGGACTCGATGCCTACCTCGAGGGCCAGCGCGTTGGCCAGTTCGCTCGGAATGCCCACGGAAGGACGGCTTGAAGGGGTGCGAATTTCGGAGTTTTTCTCCTATGTGGATTGCCTGAGTATGTGCTGATGGGGCTTTGTATTCGAGATGTGGTGCCGCCGAAGGAACGCTATTGGACTCTCCCGATGATGTCAACGAAAAATTATGCAGCCATGCGACGTACGATCAGTGGATGCCGCCGTGCTCGCCACTTCCGCAACGTCACGGCCTCGAGGCCGCGTGGGTCTGCACCCCGGAACGGGCGCAGCATCCGCTTTGGGACACGATGGGCGCCTGGCTGGATGAGCGTTTGTCGGAGTTCGTGGACGTAGCCGGCTTTCTGGCTCAGGGGCGATTGGTCTATGAGTCGGGCACCGCGGTAGCCGGTCTCGACCCGTACCGGCCGAACGCCTTCGTCTGGTTCCACCGCGACCTGGCCGCCGAGACTTTTGTTCCGGGGCCCATCCACCTGATCTATCGCGACGATCGCCTCGTCGTGATCGACAAGCCCGCCTTTCTCTCGACCATTCCCCGCGGGCGCCACGTCGTGCAGAGCGTGGTGGTGCGCCTGCGCGCCGAACTCGGGCTTCCGGAGCTCTCGCCGCTGCATCGGCTGGATCGGGTGACGTCGGGGCTGGTGGTGCTGGCAACCGAGCGGCGGTGGCGCGGGGCGTATCAGTCGATGTTCCAACGGCAGGAGGTCGCCAAGACCTATCGGGCGCTGGCGCCGCTGCTGCCGAGCCTCGACCTGCCCGTGACGGTGCGCAACCACCTCACGACCCGCCGTGGTCAGTGGCAGGCCGAGGTACTGCCGGACGCGCCGGCCAACGCTGAGTCGTTGATCGAACTCGACTCGGTGATCGACGGCCAGGGCGTCTACGCATTGACGCCGCGCACCGGCCGCACCCACCAATTGCGCATGCACATGCTCGGCCTGGGGATTCCAATCAGTGACGACCCGATCTATCCGGTCGTGCGAGATATCGCGATCGACGATTTCAGCCACCCCCTGCAGCTGCTGGCGAACGGGGTGCGCTTCACCGACCCGATCGACGGTCGCCCGCGGCAGTTTGCCAGCGTGCGAACGCTCCCGTTGCGCAGTGAGGTCGGCTGAGCCTGGGTGTCGGGCGTCGCGACACGCGGTTGACAAGCTGACACGTGTTTAAACCAGCGCGGACTTCCCCAACACGTGCCGCGAGCCTTGATGGTGCGCGTCCAAAATTCACCAAACGGATGCCTAGGCTAGACCCATGGCCACAGTCATTCTCGTGCGGCACGGCCGCACCACCGCAAACACCGCCGGAATACTCGCCGGGCGGGCCGCCGGCGTGCGACTCGACCAGATCGGGCAGGACCAGGCGGCGCTGACCGGAAAACGCCTCGCGGTGGTACCCCTGGTCGCCGTGGTCTCCAGCCCCCTGGAACGCTGCCAGCAGACCGCGCAGCTCATTCTCGACCACCAGAGTGGTTCCCCGGACATGCCGATTGACGACGATCTCACCGAGTGTGATTACGGCCAGTGGCAGGGCCGGACCCTCAGCGACCTGGCCACAGAAGACCTCTGGTCGGTGGTGCAGACGCAACCCTCAGCCGTGGTCTTTCCCGGCGGCGAGTCGATGGCGGCGATGCAGGCGCGGTCGGTGGCCGCGATTCGACGCCACGACGCCGCCTTCGAGGCGCAGCACGGGCCCGGTGCGGTGTGGGTCGCGGTCAGCCACGGCGACGTTATCAAGTCCATTTTGGCTGACGCGCTCGGCATACACCTCGACCTGTTCCAACGTATCAACGTCGGGCCCGCGTCGGTATCGATCGTGCAATACGGCCCCAAAAGGCCGAGCGTGCACGCGACCAACACCGACGGCGGCGATCTGTCCTGGCTGGCTGGCAGCATCCACTCAGCGGATGCGCCGGTCGGCGGTGGGGCCGGTCATCAGCCAGCGCGCACCTCGACCGCGTAAAATATTAACATGCCCACAATCGTCCATGAGTTCGACTGGCCCGACCGGGTAGTCGTCGGTACCGTCGGCCTGCCCGGGTCGCGCACATTTTACTTGCAGGTGCGCAGCGGCACCCGCATCGTGAGTATCGCGCTGGAGAAACAGCAGTCGGCGCTTCTCGGCGAAAAGATCGACGAGATTCTTGACCAGTTGATCACCTTAGAAGGCAATCCCTTCAGCATTCCGACCACGACCCCCATCGAGCTCGTCGACAACGACCCGCTCGAACAGCCCGTCGCCGAGGAATTTCGCACCGGGGCGATGAGCCTGGGCTGGGACCCGTCGACGGTGCAGGTCGTGATCGAGGCCTACCCGATCACCGACGATGACGAGGAATTGCTCGATCCGGCAGAAGTGGCTGAAATGCTGCTGGTGCGCATGCCCGTCGGCACGGCGCGAGCCTTCGCCAAACGCACGCGCGAGGTCGTCGGCGCCGGCAGGCCCATGTGCCCCCTCTGCGGTTACCCCGTCGACGCCGACGGGCACACCTGCACCCTGCCCGAAGCCTGATGCCGATTCCCGACCTGATCAACGGTGAGCTGAAGCTCACCGGCCGCATCACGACGGCCTCGAATGCAACGTTCCTGGGGAGCATCGACGGCGCGGTGGTCGTCTACAAACCGGTGGCGGGGGAGCATCCGCTGTGGGATTTTCCGGGCGGCCACCTGGCCAATCGCGAGGTGGCGGCCTACTTGGTCTCGCAGGTCTTCGGCTGGAACGTCGTGCCGCACACCTGGCTGCGCGAGGGACCGATGGGCGAAGGCATGGTGCAACTGTGGCAGGAGTCTGACCCCGCGCAGGCCGCCGTCGACCTTGTCGCGGCCGATGCCGTGCCGGATACCGGGTGGCGACACGTTCTCGATGGGCGAGACGAACACGAACGGATGGTCACCCTCATCCACGAAGACAGCGCGGCGCTACGCCGCATGGCCGTGTTCGACATCGTCGTGAACAATGCCGATCGCAAGGGCGACCACATTCTCGCCATGCCCGACGGTCACCGGCACGGCGTCGACCATGGGCTCACCTTTCATATCGAGCACAAGCTGCGCACCGTGCTGTGGGGCTGGCTCGGCGATGCGCTCACCGACGAGGAACTCGAGGGCATCGACCGGGTGCAGGCCGACCTGAATGGTGCGCTGGGCGCGACCCTTGCTGGCCTTCTGAGCGCCGAAGAAGTTGCTGCGCTCGCGGAACGCTGCGGCCGGTTGCGGTCAGAGGGGGAGTTCCCCGCACCGAGCGGCGACATGCCCGCGGTGCCCTGGCCCCTGTTCTGATTGTCGTTCGCGCTCAACGTCAATGTCAGTGGTGCGCGGCAGTATTGGACTCAGTGGACGGGGGCCGATCGCGCGGCCGCGCGGTCAGTGTGAATTGGCTCGAAAATCACGTGGATGCTTGTCACAGCGGACAGGATGTGTTAAGTTATGACTGAACATAAACCCGTGCAACTGCTCGACGGTAGCTCTGTCGTGCTTGCTATTGTGCGGCCGAGCGGGGCGTGCGACACACAGGAGTTTCTTCGAAGTTTGAATTTTCGCTTCTTAGCGCGGTATCAGCGTTATCTGGAATATCTTCGCGATGGAGTCCTTATAAAATCGCCCGAGAACTTTCGGCGGTTGAGTTTACCGGGTTCCGCTGCGGTGGTATTTGAGATCAAGGTTGACAAGTATCGCCTCTATATCGTGCGGTTCCGATCAGCTTGGTACGCCACGCATGGCCGCGTGAAACCCAAAGACAATCAGGTTAACCAGGAAATCAAGAAAGCCCTGGAGATTTTCTGGGAAGGAATTGGAGACGTCTCGTGAGCGATGAATCGGTGTTTCCTACAGGCGACCCCACCTATGCCTCAACGTATGCGGAGGAATCCGCAATGGTTGAGGCCAGCGAGATTATTGCCTCCGCTCTCGAGCGGAGCGGCATGTCGCGGGCCGAACTTGCGCGGGCCTTGGGAGTGAGCAGGAGTGAGGTTACGGCTCGTCTTGCCGGCGAACGGAATATAACTGTGCGAAAGCTCGCCGCGACGCTGCATTCGCTCGGGCAAAAGCTTGAGCTGTCCGTCGTCGTTACCCATGATGAAAGGTTGCAGAACACCTGAATCGATCCGCCGCGGCACGAGTCTGTGCCACGCTTGATGCATGGATCTTGAGGTATCGCCGGCGCTAACCATTCCCGAGCGCGAACTCGGCTGGCGGTTTTCGCGTTCGTCCGGGCCCGGCGGCCAGCACGTCAACACCTCAGACAGCCGGGTAGAGCTGTCCTGGAACGTCGCCGACTCGACGGTGCTTTCCGACGATGAGCGGATGCTGCTGCTCACCCGCCTCGGGCACCGTATCGTTTCCGGGGTGGTCACCATCGCCGCGAGCGAGCAGCGCTCCCAGCTGCGCAACCGCGAGATCGCCCTGCGGAAGCTCGCCGATCTGGTGATCGCCGGGCTGGCGGCTGAGCCGCCCGCCCGCCGCGCGACCAAACCCACGAAGGGCTCGGGGCGGCGGCACCTCGCCGCCAAACAGCAGCGCTCAGCCACCAAGCAGAACCGCCAGCGTCCCGCTGCCGATTAGGGGCGGCCTACCGGTATCCGCTCGCCGAGAAGGCAATAGCCTCCCGGGACGGTGCCACTTGACCGATCGGCATCCGCTTGAAGCGGCTATCGCACGAGCAACATCTGCCGAAAGTACGCCGCGAGCTCGTCGGTCGCCGTCAGCGGCAGCACGTTCGCGACGTACTGGTCGGGTCGCACGACCACGATGGCACCGTCGCGGCTGATTCCGCGCAGGGAGAAGATGTCGTGCTTGGGGTCGGTGGCGTAAAGCTTCTCGTAGTCGATCAACCCGAACGGACCAGTTTTGGGCAGGAACACCTCGGAGACCTGGCTGATGTCGACCTCGGCGTGGGCCTGCTGGTAGACCACCTTGACGTCGAAGATGCTGTCGATGTCGCTCCCGTCCGGGGTGTGGGCGAGCAGCGGCGAGTCAGCAGAGGTGCGCATCCACTCTGCCCAGGCGGCCAGTTCAACGGATGCGGCGTCGGCAAACGCGTAGACGCGCCAGCGGCCGTCGGCGCGGTGGTGGTGGCCGAGTTCGACCGGGTTGGCGTCACCGACCCGCACCACCGGGGCCGACTTGAAACGCTTACCAATTGGGAACCCGGTCGCGAGCGACTGGTGGGTCGCCTCGCCGATCAGCATCGACGGCGGATACTGGGTCATGAAGCCGGCCGGAAACTCCGCCGTCTGCGTGTAGAACTCCTCCAGCGGTACCTTGAGGTCCTCCGGCTTGGCGGCCATGAGCGACGACCACTCCTTGTCGAAGTCGATCAGGTTCTTGGCGATGACCTGGCGTTCGGCCGAATAGGTGCCGAGCAGGCTGTCCGGGCTGCGCCCGTCGAGCACGTAACCGAGCTTCCAGCCCAGGTTGAAGCCGTCCTGCATCGAGACGTTCATGCCCTGGCCGGCCTTGGCGCTGTGCGTGTGGCAGGCGTCACCGAGAATGAAAACCCGCGGCGAGCGGATGCCGATCTCCACCGGCAGCACATCGTCGAAGCGGTCGGTGAGGCGGTGGGCAACCTCGTACACGCTGTGCCAGGCGACGTTTTTCACGTCGAGGGTGTACGGGTGCAGAATGGCGTTCGCCTTCGCGATGATCTGCTCCATCGAGGTCTGGCGCACCGCGCCATTGTCGTCGGGAGCGACTTCGCCGAGGTCAACGTACATGCGAAACAGGTAGCCGCCCTCGCGCGGAATGTGCAGGATGCTTCCGCCGGTTCCGGACTGGATGGCGCACTTGGTGCGAATGTCGGGAAAATCGGTGACGGCGAGTACGTCCATGACGCCCCAGGCGTGGAAGGCCGCGTCACCGGCGAGGGTGCAGCCGATCGAGTCGCGCACAGCGCTGCGGGCACCGTCGGCGCCGACGACGTATTTGGCGTGCACGATGCGTTCCTGGCCCTTGTGGGCGCCGGTGGTGTGCACGAGCGTCACCGTGACGGGGTACTCGCCCTCATTCGTGTTCACAAGGCTGTGAAATTCGAAACCGAAATCCGGGGTCATGCGGGTGGGCGCATTGGCCATCACCTCGGCGAAATAATCCAGTACGCGGGCCTGATTGACGATGAGGTGCGGAAACTCGCTGATGCCGGTCGGGTCGTCGATGGCCCGGGCGGTGCGGATGATGTTGGCCGGGTTGGTGGGGTCGGGCTTCCAGAACGCCATCTCGGTGATGCGGTAGGCCTCGGCGATGATGCGCTCGGCGAAACCGAAGGCCTGAAAGGTTTCGACGCTGCGAGCCTGGATGCCGTCGGCCTGCCCGATCGCCAGGCGGTCGCCGCGGCGTTCGACGATGCGGGTCGTGATGTTCGGAAACTGGGAGAGCTGGGCGGCCGTGATCATGCCGGCCGGGCCCGTGCCGACGATGAGAACGTCGACGGTGGCGGGAAGTTCGTCGGGGCGATCGATGCCGACCCCGGCGGCGTCCTGAACGCGGGGATCGGTGGACACGTATCCGTGGTGGTGAAACTGCACGGCTTCCTCACTTCTCTGTGTGGTTCCTCGGTGTGGTCTCGCACGGCGATCAGTCACCGTTCGATAATAGAACACCGTGTTCTATTATCGTTTTCTGAATCATATACGACATTGGGTGATCTACAGGGGCCGGCGGCGTATCCGGCCGAGCATCCCACGAGCGCCTGAGTCTGCTGGAACGCCCGCCACCACGGTCAACCGACCGTGAGCCAGGCGCGAGTGGTGGGCGCTACTCATCATTCGCGACTCGGTGCCGCGGCGCTAAACCGACGTCAAACTCGAGCTTCCGGGCATCCGTCAAATAATTGGTTGCGGCAGATGAGAAGTACTGGTGCTGGCTCGCCGTAAAAAGGACACACGGGCTAGTGCACGCCGGCCAGGGTGGACGCGTCCAAGCCAGATCGCGCGCCCGATATCGTGACCGTGGCCTTGCCCCCGGTTAGTGGACACGGGTTAAGCGGCGAGTTGAACTTCCGCGGTCTCTGACGAGTATTGCAGTTCGAAGGTGACGGGGCTGACATCGCCGATCGAG
>NZ_SOGF01000041.1:0-2229 GCF_004402355.1 Cryobacterium sp. TMS1-20-1
TTGAACTCCTGGGTAAATTTTCTCCGCGATGCGGTCATGCTGATCTCTACTTTCAGTAACGCCCCATTTTAAGAGGGCCCACTGTCCGAGATATCCGCAGCAGCTCAGACCCGCGCACTGGGTCGCCGAGCTGCCCGACCGAGTCGCAGCGGACTCGATCGTGAACCGCCTCGCCAACAACGCCCGGATCATCAAGCTCGGCCAGATCGACATGAGCCAGCACCGCAACGACCAAGCCCGCGCCCACGAGGGCTACTGGGAATAACACCAGGGCGGCCCGGGCACCACGCCCGGGCCGCTACCACCTCGCCAGAACTTCGCTACCAAGTGAGTGGATGTAATCACTCACCGCTTTGTTTACATCCTCGATCACCACTTTGCTTACAACCTCGCTCGTGACTTCGTTTACACACGCACTCATCACATCGTTGACAGCAAAACTCACCACTTCGTTTACACCGTGCCTGCGGAGTTTTGAACGCTGTTCAGGGCAGGAGATCGCCCTGATAATGGTCGTTGTCGTACTCGATCCGCTTGAGTTCCCAGGATGGATGCGGGTTGCGGATCCGAGCACCCGAGACCTGCCACAACGGCATCAGTCGCTTGCTGGAGGCAACGCGCACCGGCAGCGGGAAAAAGAGACTCTCCGCCCCGTCGGTGGTGTCGAATAGCGTGAATCCGGTGGTGTTGGTCACCAGCTGGTAGGTGCCCACCAGATACGTTGGCACTTTGAAGATCCGCCCGCGGTAGTAAATCTGCGGGTTGGTCCGGCGGATCTCCACCACGTCGTCGAACTGTTCCTGCAGTCGCACGACCCGCTCGGGAACGGGCTCTGGAGGCTGCAGCGGGGCGATAACCNAGGGCTCCTGGACCCAGGGCAAGAATGAGCGCAGCCATCAAACCCTGATCCGGTTCCTCGACGCCCACGCCCCGAAGACCCTCAAAGATTGGCACCAGCGCCTCGGCTCCGGGGTTCCAGGGGTCCTGACATGGACGCGTTAGATCGATTTAATCTGGCGAAACTCAGAGCCGTTCTTTGATGGCGTATCGCAAGATGAAGTCGGTGCCCGGATAGCGCGTTTGGGTGTCGGTGAGGCTCGCGCAGAGCTCGCTGACGGCGGCGGTTTCGCGTTGGGTTGGCATCGGGTCCAGCGTGATGGTCAGGATGCCGGGGACGGTGGGATCGATGTCGCCGGGCTGTTTGAGGATTTGCCTCACCAGGTTGTGGGCTTCGCGGTCGGCGCGCTGGAATCCGGTGTTGGTGCGGATCTCCCGTGCGAGGGTGACGGCGGTGTTGAACGCGGCCATCCGGATGATGTGCGTGAAGCGTTTCATCTCCTGATCCAGGACCTGCTGCCCGGGCCGGCTCTCACCGAGCGGAACCCGTGCCGGTAGCTGCCGGTATGCGTCTTCCGCCGCGGCGGCCGTGGTTTCGGCGGCCAGTAGGGGTGCGTGGATGTCGTTGTGCATCTGGTTCGTGATCCTGATCCCGTCGGAACCTGGTGCCGGGGTGTTGATCGCGAGCATGGCGGCCGTCACCGTGCCGGCGACGGCGTCGCGGTAGTTGCGGGCGTTGTCCTGCACCAGTTTGGCTTTCGCCTTGGCTGGATTGGGCACCAGACGGGTCGCGTCGTCGTCACCACTGGCATAGGAATCGTGGGCGTCGAGAGCGAAGCGTTCCCGGCCGAACCTGAAGTAGTTCTCCTGCCGCCACCGGGCAGCCATCCGGAAAACGACCTCAGCGGTGCTTATGGTCTTCTGGGTGTCCAGGGTGGTGAGGATGTGGATCTGCCGCGTGCCCGTTCTCGTCGTGCGTGGGACGATCTGGGACACCTGCCGCATCGTCATGGTCTCGCCGGTCTTGGCGCTGAGAAGCACGTCGACCTCGGTGTCGGCGACCCGGTCCCAGGTGTGAGTGGTTCCGTGCTCGTCCACATAGTTTTCCGGGCTGAAGAGGGCGTCGTCAACGTCGCCGGTGGTGCCCTTGCGCCAGGTCAACACATCGAACCCCGCCTTGTGCAGGTGGGCGAAGAGGGTCGGGGACCAGCCGCCACGGTCAAACCCGACCAGCATGCGCCGGTCGTCGCCGATCATGGCGCGCAGCTGCGGCACCAGGGCTTTGGCCCTGCCCCCGTTGACTGGACACCTCACAAGAGAGAATGTTCACATGGGAAACACACGTCGGGAGTTCACTCCTGAGTACAAAGACGAAGCCGTGAAGCTGGTGAT
>NZ_SOGF01000007.1:0-30774 GCF_004402355.1 Cryobacterium sp. TMS1-20-1
GATGGGTAATCCTTCAAACGGTCAAGGGTCATTCGGACCGCTCGTTCGCGAACCTCTGTTGGGTGTTTCTTGGGCATAACCGAATCCTTTCACCAGAAAGAAAGCGGCATGAAATCCGGGACGGTTCAGGGACCAGACGAGAGTGGTGGTGTTGCGTCTTCGGGAACGGCTGAGAAAGTCCGGGTGGGACAACGGTCCGCAGTCGATCTGGTTCGAGGGTGTCGACACCGACGAGTTCGGGGACGCGCTCCCGTCGGTGCCCACCATCGGGCGAATTCTCGCCGAGGCGGGCCTGACGAAAACCAATCCCCGTAAGCGCCCCCGCGGTGCCTGGCTGAGGTTCGCCCGGTCGCATCCGATGGAAATGTGGCAGCTCGACGGACTGGAATACCGCCTGTTCGACCCCGACGGGACGAAGGCACTGATCTACCAGCTCCTGGACGACGGGACTCGCTTCGACGTCGGAACGCAGGCCTTCGCCCGGCTGGAAAACGGCGAGGACGCCATCGCCACTCTGCAGGCCGCGTTCAATGAGTATGGGGTTCCCCAGCAGCTGCTCAGCGACAACGGAGTGGCCTTCAACCAGTCCCGCCGGGGCGTAATCGGCCAAACCGAACTCTTCCTGGCAGCGCGGGGATGCCACGGGATCGCCGGGAGCGTGCGGCACCCGCAGACCCAGGGGAAGAACGAGCGCAGCCATCAGACTCTGATCCGGTTCCTCGACGCCCACACCCCGAAAACCCTCGAGCAGCTGTCGAAGCTCTTGGTCAAATATCGGGAACACTACAACTACCGACGCCGCCACCAGGCCCTGAAAATCGGCACCACCTATCTCACCCCCGGCCAGGCCTGGGAGGCCGGGGAACACCGCGGCAGCGATGGCATCCCGATCGATATCACGGTGCTGGAAGCCGCCGCGATGACCTATAAAGATCGTCAGATCGCCCAGGATGCGGCCGCAGGCCGAGAGGCCGCGAGCATGGTGGTTATCGCCCCGCTGCAGCCTCCAGAGCCCGTTCCCGAGCGGGTCGTGCGACTGCAGGAACAGTTCGACGACGTGGTGGAGATCCGCCGGACCAACCCGCAGATTTACTACCGCGGGCGGATCTTCAAAGTGCCAACGTATCTGGTGGGCACCTACCAGCTGGTGACCAACACCACCGGATTCACGCTATTCGACACCACCGACGGGGCGGAGAGTCTCTTCTTCCCGNCTTCCCGCTGCCGGTGCGCGTTGCCTCCAGCAAGCGACTGATGCCGTTGTGGCAGGTCTCGGGTGCTCGGATCCGCAACCCGCATCCATCCTGGGAACTCAAGCGGATCGAGTACGACAACGACCATTATCAGTCCGAGCTCCTGCCCTAAGCAGCGTTCAAAACTCCGCGAGCACGATGTAAAGGAAGTGGTGAGTTTTGCTGTCAACGATGTGATGAGTGCGTGTGTAAACGAAGTCATGATCGAGATTGTAAACAATGTCGTGATCGAGGATGTAAACAAAGGGGTGAGTGATTACATAGCGCTTGATGGTAGCGCCAGTCCAGGTAGTTGGTATGTGCTGTCTCAGCACAGTGTTTACAGCCTGTCTCACCGCCTTGTTGACACTATGTCTCAGGACGTTGTTTACAGGATGTCTCACGACGTTGCATACACGTTGAGCGGACGGACTCCTCACGTGGACTCGGTTTTGATGGAGAGTGCCCAAATCTCTCCCACCTTCCGTCCGCCGCCAGATCATCGAATTTGATCCTCTTGCCGCCGATGGCTCCAGTATCTCCGAACTCTGCCAACGCCTGAATATAGGTTGCGTCCCCTCGAGTGTATTTCCCGGGGTTCGATCGTTGGATTAACAACGTAAAGAGCCACCGTGCGATGGTCAGTGAGTACCGATCAAAGAACTCACAGAAAGACACATCACACGATGGCTCTAGACCAGTCTGCCCTGCTCGCGCTCCTCGCGGAACTCAAGTTGACCAATGTCACCGATCGAATCCGCATGGTGACCGAAACTCTCTACCAAGAACTCATCGATGCCGAGGCCACCGCGCATATCGGCGCCGCCCGATTCGAACGCTCCGACGACCGCACCACCCAGCGCAATGGGACCCGTCCGCGCGTCTTGACGACGACGGCCGGCGACCTGAATCTGAAGGTCCCCAAGCTGCGGCAAGGGTCGTTCTTCCCCGCCCTCCTCGAGCGGCGACGGCGCGTTGACCAGGCCCTGTTCGCCGTCGTGATGGAGGCCTACCTCCACGGCGTCTCGACCCGGAAAGTCGACGATCTGGTGAAGGCCCTCGGTGCTGATACCGGCATATCCAAGTCCGAAGTGTCCCGGATTTGCGCCGATCTCGACGACGAAGTCGGCACATTCCGTGGCCGTGACCTCGGCGCCACCGGCTACCCGTATGTGTTCCTCGACGCCACGTATCGCAAGGCCCGCGTCAACCACCGCGTCATCTCCCAAGCGATGGTCGTCGCCATCGGCGTGGCCACCGACGGACGCCGCGAGGTGCTCGGCTTCGACGTTGGAGACAGCGAAAACGAGGTCTTCTGGACCGAGTTCTTGCGGTCCTTGAAAGCCCGCGGTCTGGACGGCGTCAAGCTCGTCATCTCCGACGCGCACAGCGGCCTGAAGAAAGCCATCGGCACCGTTTTTCAGGGCGCTGCCTGGCAACGCTGCCGGGTCCACTTCATGAGAAATGTGCTCTCCATCGTCCCGCGCGCCAGCCAGGACATGGTCGCCGCCGTCATCCGCACGATCTTCGCCCAGCCCGACGCGACGCACATCCAAGCCCCGTTCGACGAGGTCACTCGGATGCTAGAGCGCACGCACCCGAAGGTCGCCACGATGCTGCACGATGCACGGGCCGAAATCCTCGCATTCTGCGGGTTCCCGCCCAAACACTGGCGGCAGATCTAGTCGACGAACCCCATCGAGCGTCTCAACAAGGAGATCAAACGCCGCACCGACGTCGTCGGCGTGTTCCCCTGCTACGCGCCGTCAACGTTGGGGTCGTTCCTGCGCGCGTTCACGTTCGGTCACGTCCGGCAGCTCGACGCCGTCGCCTCACGCTTCGTGCGGGGCTTGGCTGCTGAGACCCCGTTGCTCGTGCACGACACGGACGGCTACATATTCCTCGACGTCGACGACACCATCATCGAAGTCCACGGCTACCAGAAGGAAGGCTCCGGCTACGGATACTCCGGAGTGCGCGGCCTCAACGCAATCCTCGCGACAGTGAAAACGGACGTTTCAGCGCCGATCATCATCAGCCAGCGACTGCGCCGTGGTGCCTGCGGATCACCGCGCGGCGCGGCCCGCCTGATCAATGACGCCCTGGCCACGATCAAACGGCTCCGCGGAGCGGCACAAGCACGCTTGCTCTTTCGTGCCGACTCTGCCTTCTACGGTCACGCCTCAATCAGCGCGGCCCTGAAAGCCGGTGCCGACGTCTCGGTAACCGCCCGCATGGACTCCGCCATCAAACGAGCGATCGGAACGATCCCCGGCACTGCCTGGACAGCGATTGAATACACCAACGCGATCTACGACGAAGGCACCAAAACGTGGATCAGTAACGCCGAAGTCGCCGAGGTCCCGTTCACCGCGTTCACGTCCCGCAAGAAGAGCGAGCAGATCACCGGGCGCTTGGTCGTGCGACGAATTCCGGAACTGAACAAGAAAAACGTCGACCAGCCGACCCTGTTCGACACCCACCGATTCCACGCCTTCTTCACCACCAGCACCCTGGACACCGTCACCGCCGACAAAACCCACCGCGCCCACGCGGCGATTGAGCTCGTAAATTCCGACCTAAAAAGCAGCGCTCTGGCGCACCTACCCTCAGGCGTGTTCACCGCCAACGATGCCTGGCTGGTCCTGGCCGTCATGGCGTTTAACCTCACCCGCGCCGCCGCGACGATCGCGGGAAACGGTCTCGCCCGATCGACCACCGCAACGATCCGCCGGAAGCTTGTTAGCGTCCCCGCCAGAATCTCGACCTGCGCGCGGCGCATCACCCTGCACCTGCCCGAACATTGGCCCTGGGAGAAACCCTGGACGGCCATGTTCAACCAGAACTTCCGACCGAGACAACGCGCCTCACCTGACCAACCAGCCGATATCGACATAAACAGGAGCACCAGCGGAACACCCCGGGCCGCGAGACCCGGAGCTCAACCGCGCGAAAAACCCAGAAACCCCACCAAACCGAAATCAGGATCCGCTCAGAGGCCGACCGGTGGATTCAGGCTTAGACATTGGCTGCATAGGGCACAAAAAAAGGGGCCGGGCCCGAAGGCCCGACCCCTTTTAGGAGATCAGTAGGTGAAAAAGACTACTTGATGATCTTGGTCACCGTGCCGGCGCCGACGGTGCGGCCACCTTCACGGATAGCGAAGCCGAGGCCCTCTTCCATGGCGATCGGCTGAATCAGCGCGACAGTCAGGTCGGTGGTGTCGCCAGGCATAACCATCTCGGTGCCCTCGGGCAGCGTGATGACGCCGGTGACGTCCGTGGTGCGGAAGTAGAACTGCGGGCGGTAGTTCGCGTAGAACGGGTTGTGACGCCCACCCTCGTTCTTGCTGAGGATGTACGCGGTGCCCTCGAAGTCGGTGTGCGGCGTAACCGAACCCGGCTTGACGACGACCTGGCCGCGCTCAACGTCTTCGCGCTTGGTGCCACGAAGAAGAAGTCCACAGTTCTCGCCGGCCCACGCCTCGTCGAGCTGCTTGTGGAACATCTCAATACCGGTAACCGTGGTCTTCTGCGTCGGGCGGATGCCGACGATCTCGACCTCAGAGTTGATCTTGAGGGTTCCACGCTCGGCGCGGCCCGTAACAACGGTGCCACGGCCGGTGATCGTGAAGACGTCCTCGATCGGCATCAAGAACGGCTTGTCCTTGTCGCGGATCGGGTCCGGGATGTACTCGTCAACGGCCTTCATGAGCTCAAGGATGTTGGCGGTCCACTTCTCGTCGCCCTCAAGCGCCTTGAGTGCGGAGACCTGGATAACGGGGGCGTTGTCGCCATCGAAACCCTGACTGGAGAGAAGCTCACGAACTTCGAGCTCAACGAGCTCCATGATCTCTTCGTCGTCAACCATGTCGGCCTTGTTCAGCGCGACCATGAGGGTCGGCACGCCGACCTGCTTGGCGAGAAGAACGTGCTCACGGGTCTGAGCCATCGGGCCGTCAGTAGCGGCAACCACGAGGATTGCGCCGTCCATCTGAGCAGCACCGGTGATCATGTTCTTGATGTAGTCAGCGTGGCCGGGAGCATCGACGTGCGCATAGTGACGCTTGTCGGTCTCGTACTCAACATGCGAAATGTTGATCGTGATGCCGCGCTGGCGTTCTTCCGGAGCCGAGTCAATCGACGCGAAGTCGCGCTGAACGTTGATCTTGGACGGGAACTTATCGGCAAGAACCTTGGAGATCGCTGCAGTCAGCGTGGTCTTTCCGTGGTCAACGTGACCGATCGTTCCGATGTTTACGTGCGGCTTTGTCCGCTCGAACTTGGCCTTGGCCACTGTGGGTCCTCCTCAGGACTCGCGTGCAAATTCACGGCCGCCGTTATGAACGGCCGGTATGCGCTGGATGTGTCTACTTATGGTACTCGGGCCAGGTGGCCGAAGCGATTCGGCCCGAAGGCCAGAATAGGGGCTATTCGCCCTTGTTCTTGTTGATGATCTCGTCGGCGACTGCCTTCGGGACCTCCGCATAGCTCTCGAACGTCATCGAGTACACCGCACGGCCGCTGGTCTTCGACCGCAGGTCACCGATGTATCCGAACATCTCCGACAGTGGAACGTGAGCGCGAATTACCTTCACGCCCTGCGCATCCTCCATGGTCTGGATCTGCCCACGACGCGAGTTGAGGTCTCCGATTACGTCACCCATGTATTCCTCAGGGGTGCGAACTTCGACCGCCATCAGCGGCTCGAGCAGAACGGGGTTCGCCTTACGAACGGCTTCTTTGAAGCCCATCGATCCGGCAATCTTGAACGCCATCTCCGAGGAATCAACGTCGTGCGCAGCGCCGTCAAGCAGGCTGGCTCGAACGCCCACCATCGGGTAGCCGGCCAGGACGCCTACGCGGAGCGCATCCTGAATTCCAGCATCCACCGAGGGGATGTACTCACGCGGGATACGGCCACCAGTGACCTTGTTCAGGAACTCGTACGACTTTTCAGCAGTGATTTCCATCGGCTCGATCGCGATCTGAATCTTCGCGAACTGGCCGGATCCACCGGTCTGCTTCTTGTGCGTGTAGTCGTGACGCTCAACGGACTTGCGGATCGTCTCGCGGTACGCGACCTGGGGCTTGCCGACGTTCGCTTCAACGTTGAATTCACGCTTCATGCGGTCGACCAGGATGTCCAGGTGAAGTTCACCCATTCCCTTGATTACCGTCTGGCCAGTTTCCTGGTTCTGTTCGGTACGGAAGGTGGGGTCTTCTTCGGCGAGCTTCTGAATGGCAAGGCCCAGCTTTTCCTGGTCCTGCTTGGTCTTCGGCTCGATAGCGACCTCGATAACCGGGTCAGGGAACGTCATGGACTCCAGTACGACCTGGGCGTTCGGGTCGCACAGGGTGTCGCCCGTGGTGGTGTCCTTGAGGCCGATGACCGCGTAGATGTGACCGGCGGTCACGAAGGCCACCGGGTTCTCCTTGTTGGCGTGCATCTGGAAGATCTTACCGATGCGCTCCTTCTTGCCCTTAGTCGAGTTGATGACCTGGGCTCCGGAGTCGAGACGGCCCGAGTACACGCGAACGTAGGTGAGGCGACCGAAGAACGGGTGCACCGCAACCTTGAACGCGAGAGCCGTGAAGGGCTCCTCGGCGTCGGGGTGACGCATGATGACCTTCTCTTCGTCGCGCGGGTCGTGTGCCTCAATGGCAGGCACGTCGAGCGGCGTCGGGAGGTAATCGATGACAGCGTCGAGCATCGGCTGAACGCCGCGGTTCTTGAATGCAGAACCACAGAGAACCGGGTAGATCTCGCTGTTGATGGTGAGCTTGCGAATGGCGCCCTTGATCTCGGCAACCGTCAGCTCTTCGCCGGCGAAGTAACGCTCCATGAGGTCATCGTCGGTTTCGGCAACGGTCTCGAGCAGAAGCTTGCGGTACTCAGCAGCCTTCTCGACGAGGTCGGCGGGGATCTCTTCGATGGCGTACTTCGAGCCCATCTCCACGTCACCCTTGGAGTCGCCACGCCAGGTCAGTGCGCGCATCTGGACGAGGTCAACGACACCCTCGAAGTCAGACTCTGCACCGATCGGCAGCTGGATGACCAGCGGCTTCGCGCCGAGGCGCTTGATGATGGTGTCGACCGTGAAGTAGAAGTCAGCGCCGAGCTTGTCCATCTTGTTGACGAAGCAAATGCGGGGAACGTCGTACTTGTCGGCCTGACGCCACACGGTTTCGGACTGGGGCTCAACGCCCTCCTTGCCGTCGAACACGGCAACAGCACCGTCGAGGACGCGGAGCGAACGCTCCACCTCCACGGTGAAGTCCACGTGTCCGGGGGTGTCGATGATGTTGATCTGGTTGTTGTCCCAGAAACAGGTCGTCGCAGCGGAGGTGATCGTGATGCCACGTTCCTGCTCCTGCGCCATCCAGTCCATCGTCGAGGCGCCGTCGTGGGTCTCGCCGATCTTGTGGTTGACACCCGTGTAGAACAGGATGCGCTCAGTCGTGGTGGTCTTGCCAGCATCAATGTGAGCCATGATGCCGATATTGCGGACCTTACTCAGGTCGGTGAGCACGTCAAGTGCCACGGGGGTCCTCCAGCGGGTAGGGGTGGGTCATGCGGAACAGGGCCGTAAGCATCCGCTTCTCAGCTGTATCCAGGCGCGCGCCGACTATGCCGACACGCGCCTGAACAGCTGATCAGGAATGCTCGATGGAGCTAGCTACCAGCGGTAGTGAGCGAAGGCCTTGTTCGCTTCAGCCATCTTGTGAGTGTCTTCACGACGCTTCACAGCGGCACCGAGGCCGTTGCTCGCGTCGAGGATCTCGTTGGTGAGGCGCTCGGTCATGGTCTTCTCGCGACGCGCCTTGGCGTAGCTGGTCAACCAGCGAAGGGCCAGCGTGTTGGCGCGGTGCGGCTTGACTTCAACCGGAACCTGGTACGTGGAACCACCGACGCGGCGCGAACGCACCTCGAGGGTCGGACGGACGTTGTCGAGCGCCTTCTTCAGCGTGACAACGGCATCCAGCTCGTTCTTGGCGGACACTCCGGCGAGGGCATCGTAAACGATGCGCTCGGCGAGGCCCTTTTTGCCATCGAGAAGGATCTTGTTGACGAGCTGGCTGACGATGGGTGCACCGTAAACCGGGTCGGCAATGACAGGGCGCTTGGGAGCGGGTCCTTTACGGGGCATTACTTCTTCTCCATCTTTGCGCCGTAGCGGCTACGTGCCTGCTTACGGTTCTTGACGGCCTGGGTGTCCAGTGCGCCGCGAATGATTTTGTAACGCACACCGGGGAGGTCCTTAACACGGCCTCCGCGCACGAGCACCATGGAGTGCTCCTGCAGGTTGTGGCCCTCGCCGGGAATGTAGGCGGTGACCTCGGTGCCGTTGGAAAGCTTGACGCGGGCGACCTTGCGAAGAGCCGAGTTCGGCTTCTTCGGGGTGGTGGTGTAGACGCGGGTGCAAACGCCGCGCTGCTGCGGGTTGGACTTCAGGGCGGGAGCCTTGGTCTTGGTGACCTTGGGGCTACGGCCCTTCCTGACCAACTGCTGAATGGTGGGCACTAATTACTCCTTGATATTGCTGCACGGTGACAGCTTTGTGATGGTTAGCATTCGACTTAGCTCTTGCGAGTTAGGTCGAGTTCATCTGGACCCGCTTGAACCCACACGATTGCTCGCGCGTGTTTTGGTGGGTATGCCGTGGGGGCATGGCCTTCGACCAGCCCTACATGTGTGGAATCTCGCACCTGTGCTCTCAGGAGGGCATAATTCAGGCGCACGACAAAGCGCACACCCGGTAATTCTAGCCCGGCGGGGCCTTGACGGTCAAATGGGTTGTGCCCCGCGTCGCAGGTGCCGCCGCGCGCCCCTTCTCCTGCACTTCTACTTCCCGGGCCTGGGCCCGGTCGCTGGGCCCATGATCTATCGTGGGCCCGGTTTCCGGGCCCGGGCCCGGTCGGTATTTGCCCCTCGTATTAGAGCGGATGCGCGGGCTCGGCTAGGGATTGCGCGGCCAGAGCGGGGAGTCGAGGGTGCTGTCGAGGTCGGCGAGCAGGGCCTGCACCTGGGGCTCGACGTGCTCGGCGATCGCGGCGAGCAGGCGAGGCTGCTGTTGCTGGAGTTCGGCACAGACCCTGCGGCCGACCTGGGTGGCGAACTCGTCGGCGAGGCCGATTTCTACCCGGAGGGCGGCCTTTTCTTCGGGGGTGAGCGGCGGGAGGGGCTCCTGCGCTGTTTCGTCTGGGTCGTGGTCTGCCTGCGGGTTCCGGCCGGGACCTTGACCGGGTTCGGACTCGAAGTCACCGCCCGGGTCGGCAGGCTCGGGGGCGGCAGGTGGTGAACCGGGGGGTTCCAGGCCGGCGAGTTCGCTGAAGGTGAAGAGGTAGGGGGCATCCGCTGCGGGTTGCGGGTCAAGGTCGAGGCCGCGAAATTCCGGCTCGAGCCCTTCGGCCGGGCGATACGCCTGCGCGGATTGACGGCGCTCGCTCAGGTTGAGTTCGTGCGCGAGCAGCGGGAGGTTGCGCTCGGTGTATTCATCGACCGATGCATCGATGACGATCTTCATGCGCATGGAGAGGGCGTGCTGCACGACGTGGGGCACGTCGACGGCGAGTCCGGCCGACGCGATGATCGGCGAGCCGAAGCACTGATGGCAGAGCCGTGCGCGGCCGCGGTGCGTTGCGGGCCGCCACCGGGTGATCCAACGCAGCCAGTTCTCAACCTCATGGTTGACGCGCGATTCGATGGACCCTTCCATACTGCACAAGGGTACTCGACCGGCGTTACCCGCGACATGCCACGAACGACCCCATCATCGGGGCTCGTTGTCGTCGTCCTTCTGCCAGGGCCACTCGGGTGTGCCGGATCCGTCGGGCTTGGCCAGCAGCACGACGAAGTAGAGAAACGCGATGAGCCAGCCGCAGACCGCGACGGAGATCGCGAAGGGGCTCGTCATCTCGCCGCCGATGAAGATCACCGAGCGAAAGAGTTCGCCGGCGCCGAAGCTGTAGAAGACTCCCCCGAAGACGCAATAGGCCAGGTAGGCAGCGACTCCGGCGAGGAAGATCGGCAGCGGCGGCACCTGAGTGAGGCGCTCGGGCGAGCGCAGCACTGCGGAGAGAATGACCCAGACCAGGGCGAGGACCGCGGTCGTGACCATGAGGGGGCCGAGGAGGGCACCGGCATCCGTTTCGTTGATGACGTCGCGATTGAGCAGCAGGCTGAGCACCCCGAATGACGCCACGATGAGGGCCACATAGAGGACGACCGAAAAGGCCGCCATGGTGATCGCGTACTTTCGGTATTCCCGCATGGCTCTAGCGTAGGCCCGCGGGCGCAGCGCGAGCCGCCGCACACGGTGCAGCGAAGCGGATGCCGCGGCTGGCGTGAAGACTGGGCCCACCCTGAACCCAGGCCCAGTTTCTAAACTGGGCCCACGGTCGGGGCCCGGACCGTCCACCGGAGTCCCGTCTGCACAGCACGAGGCCCCGACCACCCTCTGGGGCGGCCGGGGCCAAAACAGAACGCTACGGGCGGGTGGGGTGCGGGCCGTCGGCGAGCAGGCGCTCGTACTCGGTGCGGGCCTCGAGGTTGCGGGCGGTGACGCGGCGTCCGCGACGGGCGATCCAGGCGCCGGCCCAGATCGGAACCTCGCGGGCGATGAGTCCGGCGGCGATCGCGCCCGGGTTCAGCCAGAGCGAAGACACGAAGCGACTGAGGTCGGCAACACCGACCGTGTCGGCCGTTCCATCGAAGACGAGGCCGAGCAGCGCCCCGCCGATGTAAGAGAAGTAGACGACGACGGCGACGATGAATCCGAACAGCACGTACGCCCACCAGCCGCCCCGGTTGACCAGAGCGATCAGTCCGACATAGGCGAGGAAGAAGAACAGGATGGGGATGTAGAAGACCGGCAGCGCAGCAAAGGTGGTGAACCCGGTCACGGTCGCGGCGACGCTGGTGCTGGTCACTCCGATGATGATGAAGGCGGCTGCAGCGTAGAGCAGGGCGAAAACCACCGTGGCGAGCAAGGCGATCAGGATGCCACCGCCCCGGTTGCTGCGGGGGCGCGGCTTGGTCGGCGCCTGCACGTAGATCGGCGACTGGGCTGCGGGCGCGGCGTAGGCCGGAGCAACGGGCGCCGGCGCGTCGACCGGCACGTCATCGACCGGCACAGTGGAAGCGGCGGCGGGCGTTCCGACAACGAGGGGAGCCGACGCGGTGACCACGGGTTCTGAATCGATGGCCGTGCTCCGGGCCGGCACGGTGGCCGCCGGAGTATAGGAGTCGGCGTAGTCGTCGGCGAGGCTCGGGGCGGCAACGTCGGCCGATGCAACCGGCTGGGCCGTCGACATCGGCGACAGGTTGCGAGAATTCGCCGAAGCGGTCGCGGCATCGGCACGTTCGGCCGCGCTCAGGTTGGCGTTGATGGCGTCATAGTCGATGACGAGGGGCTCCTGCACCGGCTCAGGCGAAGCTGCCTCCGCTGAAGGTACTACTGCAGGCTCCGGCACGGCATGCCCGCGAGCGGTCTCGTCGGGCGACGCCGTTGCATCCGTTTCAGAATTCTTCTTGCCGTCAAGTGGCGTGTTGTCGCTCATGCTGAACTCCTCGTGGCCTTCGCCGTGACTGGCCTTTAGTGTACCAAGGGCACGGCAAATGCCATGGAGACTCGGCGTGCCGCGCCGTTATCCAACGGATGTCGTCGCCGCTACCAGCGAATACACCAGTCCAGAGATGGTCGCGTCCACCAAGGTCTCTTCGCCGGAGGCCTGCGCCGTATCGATCCCGTGCACGAGGAACAATCGGCTCCCGGATTGCACACTGGCGACGAATTCAAGCACCTGGGCGTAGGTTCCCGTCACGGTGATCTGAAGCGGGAAGGCGGCAAAGTTGCTCTCCGTGATCAGCGCGACGGGCGCTGGCGTTGCAGCCTCCGCGGCCGAAGAAGCCGCCGCAGACGCGCCGTCTGAATCCGGCGCGGCCGACCCAGTAGAAGTCGCAGCCGCAGCCGCAGCCGCCGGGACCTCGGGCAGCACAGGCACATAGGCCTGCGCCTCGGTCACGGTCATTCCGGTGAGGGTGAGGCCCACCGCCTGGGCCTGGGCGTCGAGCTGGTCGACGAAGGCCGGCATGGCCGAGCCGCTCGGCACGGATTCGGCGAGCGCCTCAGCCGTCGCGGTCAGCGCGTCCAGGTCTTCGAAGTCGTGCTTGAGGCGGGCGAGCAGGGCGACGTGCCCGGCATTCGTGCTCTGCACGGCCGCCCGGCTCGCGTCGGCGGCGTTCATGCTGTCGAGCTGCGGCTGCACTCCGAGAAGCACGCCGAGAACGACGATGACGCTCGTCACCAGCATCGAACCGATGAGCCAGAGCTTGTTCTTGTCCATGGCTAGTCCTTTTTCGGCGGGTCGAAGCGGTGCGCGAACGCCACGTCATTGACGTGCATCGTGATGGTGACGGTATAGCTGCCCAAGTTCTGGTCGAGCGAGACCGAGCCCGGCAGCGCATCGGCAAAGCCGTCGAGCGTACTGAGCGCGTTCAGCCAGGCTGGAATGTCCGGCAGCACGGCGCTCGTCGCGGTGAACGACACGGTCGCCACCCGCAGTCCCTGCAGCGGTGCGGTCGCCTGGGTGTATGCCGCGAGCGGGGTCGCCGAATCCACCTGTACCGTGCCGATCGCGACGCTGCTCGGCAGGGTGCCCTGCACTGCGTCGAGGTAGCCCTTCCAGTCAATTTCAGTCGAGGCGCCCAGCTGCTGCGCCGCCTCGCTCAGCGCGATCTGGTGTTGCAACGACCGCACGGCGAAGTACTTGCCCTGTTCGGTCAGCAGGGTTTCGGTGCGGGCCTGCTCGGTCGCGAGTTTGGTTTGGGCGCTCAGCGCGAGCGCCGTTGACGCGCCGACTCCGAGGGCGACGAGCACGGCGATGCCAGTGACGCCGAGGGCGAGGCTGCGCCGTTGCCGCTGGCCGCGCCGCTCGGCTCGCACCTCCGGCGGCAGCAGGTCGACCCGTTGGTCGCCGCCGATGACGGGCACATCGTCGTTCGAAGCGCGTCTCATGCTGCACGCCCGAGCGCGAGGCCGAGGGCCACGGTGTAGGCGGAGCCGCTCAGCCGCAGCGCTTGAGCATCGATAACGGATGCGAGACCCACCGTTGCGAGCGGATTCCCCCGGGTCACGCCGAGGCGGGTCAATTTCGAGACCGCCTCGGCCAGGCCGGGAAGCTCGGCTCCCCCACCGCTGAGTACGATGGCCGACACTGGATCGCTCGGCCGGGTGTTGGCGAAGTAGCTGAGCGTGTTGACGATGCTGCCGAGCTGGTCGTGCATGGTGTTCGCAATGATGCGGGCGGCGGCCGCCTCGATCGGGCTGGAATCCGGCACTGCGGCGTCGAACAGCACTGCGGCGGCGGACGATTCGGTCGCGGCCGGCAGACCGACGCGACGTTTCAGCTGCTCGGCGGCGGCGGCATCCGTTTGCAAACCGTCGCTGAGAGCCTGGGTGAGATCGTTGGCTCCGGTGGGGATGATGCGCACGAACTGGGGTACACCGTTACGGGTGATCACGATGCTCGTGGTCGTCGCGCCGAGGTCGATGACGGCCACGACGCCGTCGATGCCGGGGCGGGTGACCAGCAGACGGCTGACCGCGAAAGGGATCAGGTCGACGTCGATGGTTCTCAGCCCGGCCAGACGCACCGCGGAGACATTGGCGACGACGGCCGCCTTGACGGCCGCGATGAGCAGCCCGTTCACGGTTGGGCCGTGCTCGGTCGTTGACTCCGAGATGGGATAGAAGTCGAGCAGTGCGTCGGCGACCGGTACCGGCAGCAGGTCCTGCACCTCGAACGGGAGCGCCTGTCGAATGCGCGCGAGCGACATTTTGGGCACGCTCAGGTCGCGGGCCAGCACGCGCTGGTTGCCCATGCCGAGCACTACCTGGCGGGAACGGAACCCACCGCCAGACCACAGCGCTTTGAGCGCGGCGGCCACCGTGTTCGGCTCGATCACCTCGCCGGCGATGACGGCTCCAGGCGGCAGCGACACCTCGTGATAGCGCAGCAGCATTGGCCGGGGCTTGCCGGGACCCCGCACCTCGACGGCGCGCAGGTGCGCGGTGCCGATGTCTATTCCGACGATGCTCTGAGCCACGAGAAGTGCTCCTTATAAATAGGGATGGGTGAACTGACGAGTGGATGCTGGGCGCGGCCGGTCATTACGGAACCGTCGCTCCCCGCGCGGTGAACGCCGAACTCACTTCAACCAGCAGGTTCACGCTGTAGCGGGCCGACACCGGTGAGAGGAATTTGGGCGGCGCAATGTAGCGAAAGCGCGGATCGTAGGTGTAGTTCTTGCTGTACCCGTTGGCGCCGCCACTGTTGGTCATTCGCACGGAGCCGCGATATTTCTGGGCGAGCGACCCGTTGATGGTCAGCACGCCCTGATTGCCGCCGCGGTCGTAGTTCTGCACCTGAATGGTGTGGTCGAGCGAGAGCATGGCCGCGTCGATGCGCCGATTGTCAGGCAGGATGGCGCCACCTTCACCGAGGCCGACCCCCGGGCAAACCTCCCCATGCGTACTGTCGCAGTACGGGTTCCAAACCCAGATGGCATTCTGCGCGACCAGCCCGAGCACGTCGGTGGATGCATCCGAATAAATGATGTCGCCGGTGACGTAGAGAAAGTTGTCGGTGGCGATGGTCATCGTGCCGTCCAGGGTTCCCATCACGAAGGCATCTCCCTTGCGGCAGTCATAGGACCGGGCGCTTGGCGCGGTTTCATGCGTCACGGGAAAGCCGATACCGTTGCCGACGGAGCAGGTGGCCGCGCTTTGGCCGCTGGGCCAGTCGGTGCTGCTCGTATAGTTCGGATCAGTGACGACGCCCGGAACGCTCTGCACAAAGAGCAGGTTCGCGTTCAACACCGGGACGGTGGCGCCGGCCGTCGAGCCGAGCCGGCCATTGGCCGTTCCCGGCAGGCCGCAGGCCGCCGGCGTGCTGCCCGACGTCGCCGGGTCCCCGACGATGCGGGTCTTCTTGGTCCAGGGCGAACGGATGGTCATGGTGCCCGAGCTGTTCAGTACGATGCTGGTCGGGCCGGTGTAGAGGCAACCCGGAGCGTTTATACCGGCGTCCGTCCGGGTTTCCTGCTTGAGCTGCATGTTGGTAGCCGGCATCGCGATGACCGGGCTGGTCGTCGGCTGGCCGCCGTTGAAAACCTGCCCAGAGCAGTCGCTGCCGTCGGAGGCTTTCTTGAGGTAATTCGCACCGGGCGCTCCCGGATCGCCCGTCGTGATCGTGCCGTTGAACGTGGCCCCGCAGATGCGCATGGTGTCGTTGGAGTGCGCCGGACCGTTGACGAGGTCGCTGCTGCCGAAGGCGATGTCGCCGCACACGCTCGTGCCGCCGGAGGGCATCGGCCGACCGGCCCAGGCGTAGGTGTCGGCGCAGCCGGACGTCGTGATCCCGCTCTGCGCCGGGTCCTGCATCTCATACACGGTGAAGTAGAGGTAGTCGATGAAGCCGTCCTGCCGGATATTGGCGACGATGCTGCGGGTCACGGCTCCCACCCGTCCGGTGGAGCGGATGCGCAACACCCCCGACGACGCATAGGCCGCGTTGTCGACCTCGTAGCGGAAAGACGCGATACCGCCGCTGCCGGTGACGGTGCCCCAGGCGCCGTCGGTGCCGAGGCCGAATGCCGGGTTCTCGGTGGCCGCCGAGGGCGCAGTGACTGTGCTGCCCGCGCTGAAGCTTGCCGCCGGGTTGCCGAACCGGTAGTAGGTGTTGTCGTTGGCGAGGCGGCTTTCGTAGTCGGCCACACCGGCATAGGCGGCGGCCATGGCGCCGTTCCAGTTCTGGTCGCTCGAGGCTTTGAGGCTGCCGCTGACCGAGAACGTCATCGCGGTAGCGACGAGGGTGAGCAGCAGCAGGCCGAGGCCGATCACGACGACGAGGGCGGCGCCGCGTTCGTCCGGTTCTCGGCGGATGAGGCGACGAAAGACGCTCAGCAACGCGAATCGCTTTCGGGGCGTCCAGGTGCTTCGGCGCCGGGAGGGGCGCCAGAACGGGTAGGCGCTCATGACGCCCCCGCCGCGACGGCAACGTTGGGCATGCCGACGGTATTGTGCAGGGTGACCGCGCTGCGGGCATCCGTCACGGTGGCCTGCACCGTGAGATTCACCGAAACGGATGCGACGCTGCGCAGCTCGGTATTGGTGAGCAGCGTGCCGTCGCCCCCCGAGCCGAGCAGAGGCAGGCCGGCGGCGTCACGGTAGCCGAACAGAAATGTGCCGGGGTCGCCCGGCGCCACGGTTTCGGCGATGATGCGCGACGATTCCGGCTCGCCGGAAAACCCGAAATACCCGCCGCTGAGGGCGGTGGCGGCCCAGCGGGTCTCCACCAGTCGCCGGTCGGCGTCGAGGGACAGGCGAATCTTCACCGGCTGCTGGGTGGGCATGCCGAGGTTGACGTAGGCATACAGGGTCACCGCTTCCGGGGTCGCTTCGAGGAGGGCCGGGTCGGGCAGCGGATACCCGGACACCGGGTTCTCGGTGGCCGCGCGGATGACCCGGGCGACCTCGTTCATGCCGTTGGACACCTGCCGGGTGTTCGCGGTGAGCAGCTTTGCTTGGCCGAGCGAACGGGAGGCGCTCAGATAGAGGCTCGAGATCATGGTCATGAACACGCCGAGCAGCAGCATCGCCACGAGCAACTCGACCAGCGACAGACCGGCGTCGTTTCTCCGGGGCGGCATCATGGCGTCACCGCTCGCGGGTCGAGGGTGACGACGCCGCCGGCGGCCACGCCCCGGGTGAGCACGGCGAGGTTTGCAGCGGGCACGGGCGTCGTCTCGGAGCCGCTGGCGGCACCGGAGAAGAAGGTCCAGGAGCCGAACGGCAGGCCGAGTTGGGTCGTGGCGTCGGCGGGGAGCTGCCCAAAGTTGTAGATCGTGGCGACTGCGCAGCCCGGATCCCCACTGCCGGCCGGCGCGGTCGTCGACTCGGCCCGCAAGAATTGCCCGGCCAGGCCGGTCACGGACAGTACGCCGAGCGGCACGTTAACGGTGGCACTGCCGCCGGGAAGCGTACCGACGGACGCGGCCGCGAGGCCGATTGCCCCGTCGGCGGCCGGGGTAATCCAGGCGACCGGGTCGACCGATACGCAGCCGGGGGTGCTCGGGGTGGCCGCGATGAAACGGCCGGCGAAGACCTCATAGCCGAACGGGTACAGCCGAAAGTCCTGCACGTTCGCGTTGCTCGGGTTGACGGCCACGTAGGGCTCATAGGTGCTGCGAAAGGTGGTGCTCAGGTTGTTCGGCAGCAGCGTCGTGCCCTCCGAATAGTTCGTGCCGTAGCGGGCGGTGACGGTTCCGGCCAGATCGTAGGCGAAGGCGACGGATGCCGCTCCTCCGGCCGCGACGCCGACCGTCTGCGCCCCACTGGTCGCCTGATTTTTGTCGACGAAGTTGGGGCGGGAGACGGTGACGTCATAGGTACCGGGCTGCACCTTGAGCAGATAACTGCACCCCTCGGCATCCGTTGCCGCTGGTGCCTCGCTGAGCATCGCAGCGCCGTTCGGGACGACACCCGGCGCTGCGGAGATGGCCACGCCGGCGGCGCCGCTGCCGGAGGCGGTCAGCACCGACACGAGGATGGTGCCGAGTGCCGGATCGTTGATGCGGCTGCCGGGGGCGAGTGCACTGTCGGCGCGCACGACCGGAGTCGTGGCGCGCATGCTGTCCCAGGTGACGGTGACGTTGACGCGGCGGTAACGCAGCTGGCCACCGCCGGAACCGCAGTTGCCGTCGGCACCGGTGGTGGTTTCCCAGTCGGTGGAGCGGTGCAGGGTGAAGGTCGTGCCGTTTTGTACGACCGTGCTGGTGCTTTCGAGCACGGCGAATACGTTTCCGGCCGAGCGGGCGAGGTCGATCTCCTGCGCGGCCAGGTTGACGGCCGATTCGCGGGACCGCGCGTCGTTGCCGAGATAGAGGGAGGTGACGAGTCCGTAGCCGACACCGACGGCGATGATGGCGAAGACCAGCATGGCTACGAGGACCTCGATGAGGCTGACGCCTTCGTCGTTTCGGGCGAGGTGGCCCAGGCTGAGCCGTTTTGGAGCGTGCACGCGGGCCTCCTTCGCGAGAGTCAGGTCGAGATGTTGCAGAACCGGGTGGCCGGGGCGGCCCGAAGGGCGGCCCCGGCTTTGGCCGGTGATGCGCTGGTGCCACTAGCCTGCGGCGGGGGCGAAGCAGTTCGTTGACGAAGTGGTATCGGTGTCGTCATCATCGGTGATGCCGAGAGAGTCAGTCACAAAGTATTTTGCATTTGTTGTGCTGACGGCTCCAATGCAGAAGGTCGTCGGCGTGAGCTGCTCGTAGTTGATCGTGGTTGTGTTCGGGCCTTGGGTGTAGCCATAGCTGGTCACGCCAGGCATATCCGTCTCGTTGAACCCACCGGTAGCGGGCATCGCGCCCGACTCCGTCTGCAGCGCGATGATCGCGGTCTTGGCGTTGGCGAGGTCACTCTTGACGCTTGCGTCCTTGGCGTTGTTCTGCACGCCGAGGTACACCGGGATGGCGATGGCGGCGAGGATGCCGATGATGATCACGACGACGAGCAGCTCGATCAACGTGAACCCTTTCTGGTTCTCGGTGAAGCGTGCGCGGCGGTGGTTCAGTGAAGCGAGCAGGCGAATAATCATGGTGTGTCCATTCGGGTTGGAAGTGGGCCGTACAAAGCGAGCCGGGTAAGGGCTCGTGGTTCCGTGTTTCTTACGTGCTGTGTTTCTTGGCGACCGAGGGTGCGATCGGAGCTTCAGATTAGGGGGCCATTTTTCTTCCGCACGACCCACAAGTGAGGGTGATTTTGGGTATTACCCACCCCCACAACGGGATCGTTCGCACTCCGCGGGCACACCAAACGCCCCACACCGCGGGTCGAGAAGCCGGCACGCTTTACGCCGACGTCACGAGACCCTCAAGGCGGGGTCGAGGACAGTGCTGGCTTACTTGATCATGCTGGCGATGCTGAAGATGGGCAGGTAGAGGGCGATCACCATGCCGCCGATGACGACGCCGAGAAAGGCGATCAGCAGCGGTTCGATCATGGCCGTGAGCTGCTCGGTGGCAGATTGCACCTCCTGGTCGTAGAAGTCGGCGATCTTGTCGAGCATCAACTCGAGCGTGCCGGCATCCTCTCCTACGGCGATCATCTGCACGACCATGGCAGGAAAGACCGGGTGTTCGAGCAGCGGCTCCGAGACGGACTTTCCGCGCCGCACCGCCTCGCCGACCGCGGTCAGCGCATTTTCGATGGCCCAGTTGCCGCTGGTCTCCCCCACGATCTTCAGCGCCTGCAGAATGGGGACGCCGGCGCCGAGCATATTGGCAAAGTTGCGGCTGAACCGTGCCACCGCGACCTTCTTCTGCAGCAACCCGAACACCGGCAGTTTCAACCGCAACGGGTCGAGTCGGCGGCGCACGGCCTCGGTGTGTTTGTTGCGTCGCCACCAGAGGGCGAAGGCGACGCCGAGCACCGCGCCGATCGGTACAACGTAGATCATCGATTCCGAGAGGGTGACGAGCAGTTGGGTGGGCAGCGGCAGGGCGCCGCCCAGGCCGGTGAACATGTCTTGAAAGATCGGCACGATGAAGATCAGCATGATCAGAACGGCGGCGAACGACATCGCCAGCACGATCACCGGGTAGGTCATCGCCGACTTGATGGTGCCGCGCAGCTTGACCTCCTTCTCGAAGTTCTCGGCGATCGAGTTCAGCGCGCCGTCGAGAAAGCCGCCGGTCTCACCGGCGCGAACCATGTTCACCATGATCGGCGGAAAGGTCAGCGGATGCTTCGCGAGCGACTCCGAGATCGACTGCCCGGCCTCGACGTCGTCGCGGACCAGGGCGAGCACAGCGGCCAGGGGTTTGCTCTCGGTCTGCTCGGTGAGGATGCCGAGGGCGCGCAGCAGCGACAGCCCGGCCCCGATCATGGTGGCGAACTGCCGGCTCATGATGGCGAGGTCCTTCAGGCGCACTCCGCGCGAGAAGACCGACAGAGTCAGTGACCGCCCGAGCCCGGTTCCCGGCACGACCGGCGCGATCGAGATGGGGGCGATACCCAGGGCGTTCAGCCGGGACGCCACCTGGGACTCACTCAGGGCATCCAGTTGCCCCTTCACGTGCTTGCCGGCGGTGTCCCGCCCGGTGTAAGAAAAAGCGAGGGCGGTCGACATCAGCTCGCCGACCGGGCGAGGTCAGCGGTCGCAGCGGTCGGGCGGTCCGCCGGCGCCACGCCGTTCGCGACGGGCAGGCCGGCCGCCACCTCACGAAAGCTGGTCTGCCTGAAGCTGGGCTCGACAAACGGCTTCTCCGCAAATCCAGACGGCGCAAATCCAACCGGAACGAATCCCGCCGGCGCAAGTCCAGCCGCAGCGAAACCGGCCTCCACGAAGCCCGGATCGGCGGCGAACGAGAACCCGCCGGTCTGTCCTGGCGTGTCGCTGCGACGAATGAGTTTGTCGAGTCCCACGGCGTTTTGGGCCTTCTCCAGTGCGGCCTGGCGCGTGACCTGGCCGCTGTTCACGAGTTCGGCGAGGTGCTGATCCAGGGTGTGCATGCCGCGCTCGCGCCCGGTTTGCATCATCGACTCGATCTGGTGGGTCTTGCCCTCGCGAATGAGATTGGCGATCGCCGGAGTCGTCACGAGAATCTCGGTGGCAGCCACACGCCCGATGCCGGTCGCCGACTTGACCAGGGCCTGACAGATCACGCCCTGCAGCGTCTGGGCCAGTTGCGCGCGCACCTGGTTTTGCTGGTGCGGCGGAAAAACATCCACGATGCGGTCGACGGTCTGGGCCGCGCTCTGCGTGTGCAGGGTCGCGAAGACGAGATGCCCGGTCTCGGCGGCGGTCAGCGCCACCTGAATTGTCTCGAGATCCCGCAGCTCGCCGATCAGAATCACGTCGGGATCCTGCCGCAACACGTGCTTCAAAGCGGATGCGAAACTAGCCGTATCCGCTCCCACCTCGCGCTGGGTCACCACTGACTTCTTGTGCGCGTGCAGAAACTCAATTGGATCCTCGACGGTCACGATATGGTCGGCCCGCGTGCTGTTGACGAGGTCGACGAGCGCGGCGAGGGTGGTTGACTTTCCCGAGCCGGTCGGCCCCGCCACGAGCACGAGCCCGCGGGGAAGCTGCGCGAACTCGGCCACGGACTCGGGGATACCGAGCGACTTGAGGTCTTGGATCTCGCTCGGAATCAGTCGAAAGGCAGCCCCGGGCGTTCCCCGCTGCTGGTGCACATTGACCCGAAACCGGCTGACTTTCCGGCCTGCGCCGCGCAGCGTGTAGGCGAAGTCCAGCTCGTGATCGCGGTCGAAGATGTTCTGCTGCGGGGCAGAGAGGATGCTGCGGATCGCCCGGCTCGCCTTCTCCGCCGACCAGATCGGCGCATTGTCGATCGAGCCCAGCCCCCCGTCTCGGCGGATCATCGGGGGGGACCCCACGGTGACGTGCAGGTCGGAACCGTGCTGCGCGACGACACACTCGAGCGCCGCGAGCAGGTCGGCGTCGATCGGACCGAGCGCTTTATCGGCCCGATCGAGCGGATGCACCGGCTGAGCCAGGTCGAGAGCTAGCCCCGGACGGGCCTGCTCGAACGGCTCGGCAACACTATGGACTGGGCGCGGCTCTGGCACGGAGCCGGGCGTGGCGTCGGCGAGTGACCGGGTGCGCGCCCGGAGCGGGGGCAGCACCTGCACCTCACCGGGGCGGCTCTCGTCCCGCGCATCGCGGGCCGAAACGGGGTGCCAGTCGATGGCGTCGCTCGCCGCGGGGGTCTCGTGCCTGCCCGCATTGTCGGTCGGCGACGGGGGCATTTTCGGGTCGTCCATGGGATCCTTCTCGCAAAGCAATGGCGTCGGGTACTGATTGCCGCGAAAGACACGGCCGCGCTGGTTATTCGGGGCAAGACGACCGGTCATCGAGGGTGCGGTGACCGACGCTGGTAGGCCTGGCGCTACGAGGGTAAGTCGTGTTCGCCGAGGTCTACGTAAGCCGTAACGCTAACGACGAGACTGCCGGCTCGGTAGTCCCGCGATCTGGGGGTCTGCACCCGGTATGTCACTGTTTTCCCGATCTCTCGCTGAGCGCCGCAGCGTTCAGTGGACTCTCGCTGTTCGCCGAGACTCTCGCCCTGCCGCCCCGCAGTGTCTGTGGGGCCCTCGTCCTGATCCATGCCCCCTCGCCGCGTTTCACACCCTGCACTTTGTTCCGGGCCCGGGCCCGATCTGCGGGCCCACGATAGATCATGGGACCGCTTTCGCAATATGGGCCCGGCATGGCTGCACACGCTGTTTGTGGATCGACGCATCAATCGCTCTCGCCTGATCTGCATAAAATGGTGACAGAGTTTCGATAGTTATTTTTATTTGTTGCTCACGTCACCGCAACGCTTCCGATGGCACGAACCTTTCAATCGAACGGGAGTCAGGGCCTTCTAGCGCGCGGGAAGCTCCGCCAATTCGCTGTGGCACCGAAATTCGTGTAGAAATCCACCTGAGCTTCTCTCGCTTTTATGTTCGATTGGGGGTAGAATCATGGGAAGGAGGCAATGGCGCCCATGTTCATGGACAACCCGAGCGAGTCCAGTTCGAACCCCACTATTGTGGCGGTGGAGCAGGCGCGGGATGCGTTGTTGGCGGCGTTGGGTGGGCTGTCCTTCGGGTCGCTCGGTGATGAAGAATCCCTGACCATGCTGCTCGCGCTGGAAAGTGTGCGGGCCGGGTCGTTGATGGGGCGCGGGTGCTGTCCACGACGGATGTGCTCCGTCGTTCCGAATACCTTGATAAGTCCGTGGCCACGACAGCGACGGCGATGACCGCCGATCAGACCGACGGCCAGCACGGCCGGCACGCAGGCCGCGACGAGCAGACTGGAGCAAGCGGCGGCCAGGTGTTCAGTCCTTGCCGCAGGAACCCGGCGACATCCGCTCGATCGGTGAGCAGCAGGCCGGGATCCTCCGCGCGGTGTTCGAAGCGGCCGCTCGACAGCCGGGAACCCCGACGATGGGCGGCGCAGCACCGACGGGTATCAGCCCGTGTTATTCGGCCACCAGGGTCAGGTTGTGCACCTCGGTACCACCAACCGATTCTTCACCAACAGCCAACGCCGAGCATTGGCAGGCCGTGATGGTGGCTGTGTCATCCCCGGCTGCACCGTGCCACCGCACCTCACACAGGCTCACCACGTTATTCCCTGGAGTAAGGGCGGCCTGACAAATATCGACAACGCCGTTCTCATCTGCAACGCCGGCCATGCCAGCATCGAAACATCCGGATGGAACATCGACATGCGACACGGACGCCCCTGGGTGCGCGGCCCCCTCATCTTCGACCCCACCCAAACCTGGCGCCCCGCCGGCCAAAACCGTGCCGCCACCCCCGCCGAGAAACCCCACTGGGAGAAGTGAGCGCCACCGCGCTGGGCGCGACGCCCCGGTCGCGGTGTCCACCAGCGCCTGGCAGGTACTACTGGGCGAGGGCCAGGGCGCTGGGATCCAGAAGCACGTAGATCATCCCGGTGATAGCCAGCTCCGTGGTGTCTGTTCCCTGGGGGGCCTCGGTCACCAACGTGGAAATGGACACGGTTCCCTCGCCATGCTGCAGACCGGCAACGAAGTCAAAGAGATTACTCTGGGCTCCCTGAACCGACATAGTGATGGGAAGCGCGAGGTAGGCGCCGTCGCTGAACGAGTTCGCCGCGGCGTCGGCAGAGTCGTCAGAGTCGTCAGAGTCGTCAGAGTCCGCATCCGGCACTGGCATCCCTGGCGGCACAGCGTCATCACCAGCGTCACCAGCACCAGCACCAGCACCAGCACCAGCACCAGCACCAGCCGACAGCGCGGCCCCCGCCACGTGTTCATAGGCCACCGCGTCGCCGAGGGCCAACGACTCAAGGGTCACATTGTTCTGATGAGCGATGACTTCGAGCTGCCCGACGAATGCCGGAATCGCCGCGTCGGGCGGGACAGCCGTCTGCAGCGTGCCCAGATAGGTGCGGAATTCTGCGATGCCGTCAAAGTCGTGTTGCAAGCTCTCGAGGGCGATCTCATACTCGGCGTTCTGCGCGTCCACGACCTCGCGGTGGGCGGTTACGGCTCGCACCTCCTCGAGCTTCGGCGCAATCCCCAGGAGCCCGCCCAGAACTACGGCGGTGCTCACGGTAGACGCCATCACTGCACCGAATAGTCGATTTCGATTCATGATCAGTTTCCCCCGCCTACGCGATTCGCACGGGCATCCGCATTGATGTTGATTTCAATGTCCACGACGTAGGTACCCGATTCTGAGCGCGTGATCGAACCGGGGCTGGCATCAGCAGACCCGGGCAGCATCTTCAGATTCGTCAGCCATTGCGGCACGGCCGGCAATGATGGACTGGTCAGGCTGAGGGTGAGAGTGGCCACGCGGGGGTTGTGCAGGGCAACGGTGCTTTGGGCGTAGTCCTCCCACGGCGAGCCGGAGTCAATCGTCACCGCATCGATGGTGACCACGCTGGGCAAAATTACGCGCACTTCAGCGAGGTAGGCTCGCCAGTCGATTTCGGTTTTGGTTCCGACCGTTCGTGCGGCCGCCGTCAGGTCGATCTGTGCCTGCACGCTCCGCACCTGCGAATACTTGGCAGATTCCAGAAGCAACTCGTTGGTGCGCGCCTCAGCGTGCGCGAGATCGGCTTGGGCAACCCCGGCTTGTACGGAGACCGCCCCGATCGATGCCGCCATGAAGAAGACGACTCCAGCGGATGCGGCCAGAATGATGCGGCGCAGCATTCTGCCCTTGCGTTTGGCCTTAAGTTCAAGGGGCAGCAGGTTGGCTCGAGGTTCGCCGCCGTAAACCAGCTCCCGCCGGTTGCTGCGGTGCTTCATGCTTTGCTCCCCAGGGCCAGCCCGAGAGCTGCAACGAAAGTGCACTCCGAGTCTTGCAATACGGCCCGATCCACATCGGGCCCCAATTCCAGACCCCCGACGGGCTGAGCCGTCAGCACCGGAAAGCCGGTGACGTCGCGCAGAGCGGTTGGAAACCCACCGAGCCGAGCTCCACCGCCCATGAGCACGATGTGATCGATCGGCAGCTCCGGCCAGTTGTTGGTGAAGTACTGCACCGTATTGCGCAGACTTTCGAGCAGTTCGGCCGTGACCTCGCGGATGACCGTGGCAGCGATCGCGTCGTGCGGTGCCACCACGTCCGTCAGACCGAGCTTCATTTTGAGCACTTCAGCTGCCTCCTCGTCAATACCGAGGCGCGCACGCAATGCCTTGGTCAGCTGGTTGCCGCCCGAGGGGATGACCCGCACAAACTGCGGTACACCTCCAGAGGAAATGAGCACGCTCGATGAGCCACCACCAATATCGATCTGTGCGATCACACCGGGAGCCGTGACCCCGCGGTGAATGGCCCGGCTACGCGCAAACGCCATAATGTCGACGTTGATGCTGCGCCGCCCAGCGAGTTTTGCGGCCTTGATGTGGGCCTGCACGACGTCCTTCGTCGCGGCGATCAAGAGTCCGGAAACTTGCGGCTCTGACTCGCCTTCACCGTCGACCTCCTTGATGGGGTAGAAATCGAGCAGCGCTTCGGCCGTGGGGAACGACAGCAGGTCCTGCACCTGAAACGGCAGCGACTCACGAATGCGTCGCAGCGACATTTTGGGCACGGTCAGATTTCGCACCACCATGCGGTGATAGCCCATTCCGAGCACAACGTCCTTGCTCGTGAACCCGCCGGTCGACCAGAGACGCTTGAGGGCAGCACCGACGACGGCCGGTTCGAGTACCTCGCCCCGCGGCTGACCGCGCCGAACGGCAGTGGATGCTCATGGCACCGCAGCAACACGGGATTCTCCATTTCGGCGTCGCGCACCTCGACGGCGCGCACGGCGGTGGTGCCGATGTCGATTCCGACCACACGTATCGTCATTGTTGTTCCCCCCGGTGAAATGTGAGTGTGCAAGGTGAAGGTAGTGAGGCGCGAGCGTCTAGGTGAGTCCGAACAGGGTCAGGTAGGCGGCCGCTATCGACTGACCGAACACGGCACCGAGCCAGGCGGCCAGGAGCATCCAGGGGCCAAACGGAATGCTGCTGCGCCGCCCGGCCTTGCGGGATACCAGCAGCCCGATTCCGAAGAGCCCCCCGAGCAGAAATGCCCCAAATGCGCCCACGATCAGCGGTGCCCAGCCGAGCCAGCCGAGATAGAGGCCGAGCACACCGGCGAGTTTCACGTCGCCGAGACCCATGCCGCCTGGGCTGATCAGGGCCAGCGCAAGGTAGAGGCCGAACAGGGCGACCGCACCGATCAGGGCGCTCAGCAGACGGCCCGGTTCTCCAGCGACGAGAGCGGCCGCGGTGAGCAGCACTGCGCCCACCGGATAGACCGGAAGCAGAATCTTGTTGGGCAGGGTGTGGGTATCGAGATCGATCATGGCGAGCGCGACGCTCACCGCAGCGAGGTACAGAAACGCGACGAGCACAATGATCTGAGCCGAGAGCGCGCCGGTCGACGCGAGCGAGCCCCCGTCGCCTCTCGAAAACACCCACAGCGTGACGATCGCAAAGAACACGCCGGTGCCCAGCTCCACCAATGGGTAGCGAACCGAAAAGGCGGCTCCACAGTCGCGGCATTTGCCCCGCAGCAGCAGCCACGACAGCACAGGAATGTTGTCATACGAGCGGATGCGCGCGCCGCAACTACCGCAGGCACTCGGCGGGGACACGATGGACTTACCCGCCGGAATGCGATAGATAACGACGTTGAGGAAGGACCCAATGAGCAGGCCGAATATGCCGGCGAACACCGTTAGTAGTGCCGTCATTTGTCGCCGTTTGTACGATCGCGGCTGGAAAGCAGAGTCCATCGGGAATCGTCTGGGTCAGAACCCGCGGGCATCGCGCCGTAGAGGTCCGTGCCCGGGATGCTCATCGGGACAAAGTCAACATTGCTGGTTGTGTTCACCACAAAACTTTCGGAATAGATTTGTCCCCGCCACTGGGTCCGGTTGAAGACGACGGCGCATGGCGTATACAGCATCGCCGAAATCTCGGTATCGAATTGTACGGAGCCGTTGACGGTGAAGTTGGAACTGCATTTGTTCGCTCCGAGCGCATCAACTCCCGGTGCGATGAACCATATTTTGTGGTCGTTTCCGTCACTCGCGACCACTGAGAAATCATTGACGACCACCTCGTGGAAAAGAAAAGCAATGTCAGATTTCACATTCATTTCAATGCTGCCAAAGTCAAAGGTGTCACACTGGCGAAGATCGACGATAGTCGGCTTCGTGAGGTTGCGAAGGTCCTCATAGAATTGGTGGAGCGAATCACCCGAATTGTCCTGCACCCATGATCCGAGCTGGCACTTCTTACTGCCCGGCACGACAAGCTCACTGCTGTCGGTCGAGAAGGGAACAAAACCCTCCTTCTCGAAGTCACTCCAGTCGTAAACAAACGTCACCCAACTGGCAATGTCGACGGTGCCGTTGGCGTATATGGGACTGCCCCCGGTTTGAGTGCCGCGGCGAAACTGTGCGTGTCCTGCCCGACTTCGCGCTGGCTGATCACCCACTTCTTGGACTCGTGCACGAACTCGATCGGGTCTTCCACCGTGACGATGTGGTCGGTGCGGGTGCTGTTGACAAGGTCGACGATGGCCGCGAGCGTGGTCGTCTTGCCCGAACCGGTCGGACCGGTGACCAGCACCAGGCCCCGCGGCAAATGCGCATGCTCGGAGGTGCACCGCCGGCCACGTGCAGGTCTGATCCGCCAGCATGAGCGACCAAGCGCAGGGCAGCGAGCAGGTCGGGGTCGAGATCGGTGGCCGGTGGCTCAGTTGTGGAGAGCTCCATTGCGGAGGGCTCCAGAGTCGGTGGTTCGCCTGGCTCGCGCTCGCTGGACAGGGCGCGCGTCGCGTGCAGAATGCGAGCCGTTGGGGTGGGGTCTGCGGTGCTGTCGTCGATGGGCATCCGGTCGTAATCGGGTCGGCTCATGACAACTGCTCTCCCGCTGCTCTAGGAGACAACGCGGAGTACCTCATCCACCGAGGTCAGGCCGAGGGCGACCTTGGCCCAGCCGTCTTCACGCATGGTGATCATGCCCTGCTTGCGCGCGGCGGCCCCGATCTGGGCGCTCGAAGCGTGCGCGACGGTGAGGCGCTCGATCTCCTCGGACACCGTCATGACCTCGTGAATGCCGAGGCGACCGCGGTATCCCGTCTGCGAGCAGCTTGAGCATCCGGCCGACTTGTAGATCACGGTGCCGGTAGTGGTGGGGTCGATGGCCGGACCGATCTCGGGCCGGATCGTTGAGCGGTTCGAGACGTAACCCACGGTGGGGTTGACCACGAATCCCAGATAGGCGAGGTCGGTGCGGTGGTCTGGCACCTTGCAGCGGTCGCAGAGCCGACGGGCGAGTCGCTGGGCCACCACACAGTCCAGGGCCGATCCCACGAGAAACGGTTCGACTCCCATTTCGATCAGGCGGGTCATGGCACTTGGCGCATCGTTGGTGTGCAGCGTCGACAGCACGAGGTGACCGGTGAGCGAGGCCTCGATCGCGATTTTCGCGGTCTCCTGGTCGCGAATCTCACCGAGCAGCACCACGTCGGGGTCTGATCGCAGAATCGAACGCAGGGCGACGGCGAAGGTGAGGCCGGCCTTGCGGTTCACCTGCACCTGATTCACCCCGGGCATGCGGTATTCCACCGGGTCCTCGACCGTGATGACGTTGATTTCGGGCCGGGAGATGGCGTGCAGCGTCGTGTAGAGCGTGGTCGACTTGCCCGACCCGGTGGGGCCGGTGACCAGGATCATGCCGTACGGCTTGGTATACGCCATTTCGAACTCGTTGAAGTTGTCGGTGAGCAGATTGAGGCCGCTCATCTTCATCGATGAGGTGGCGTTGTCGAGAATACGCAGCACCACCTTTTCACCCCAGACCGTGGGCAGAATGGCGACGCGCAGATCGACTGTACGGCCGTTGTGGTGCACCGACATGCGACCGTCCTGCGGTTTGCGCCGCTCGGCGATGTCGAGGTCGCTCATGATCTTGATGCGCGAGGTGACGCCGCCGGCGATAGTCGATGGCGCATTCTGCATATCGTGCAGCACGCCGTCGATACGGTAGCGCACCCGCAGGCCGCCTTCGCCGGGTTCGATGTGAATATCGGAGGCCTTGTCCTGGATCGCCTGGCTGACCAGCAGGTTGACGAAGCGCACGATCGGCGCCGCGTCATCCGCTTCTGTATAAGTTGACGTCTCGTCGACATCGTCGCTCTCGGCCGTGAGGGTGGAGCTGAGGTCGATCAGTTCACTGTCGGCGCGGTGGTAGCGGGCGATGGCCGCCTGCAGGTCGGAGGGTTCAACGACGACCGGGGTGACCCGCATGCGGGCGGCTTCGCGCACGTCATCGACGGCGAACACGTCGCCGGGATTGACCATGGCCACCACGAGACGGCCGTCTTCGAAGGCGATGGGCAGCACGTTGGCGCGGCGGCAGACTGCGGCCGGCACCTTGGCCACGGCGAGCCGGTCGACGGGATAATCCAGCAACTCGACGAAGGGCAGATTCTTCTGCTCGGCGCGCGCCTGGGCGAATTGCACCTCGCTGATCGTGCCCGCGTCGACCATGCTGCGCACGGCGGCCTCATCGGCGCGGTCGCTCCGGCGCACGGTGTCGAGGTCCTCGATCGGAAGCAGGCCGTGCACGATCAGAATTTCGGTCAGGCTGGTCACGAACGCGCTCCCCCGGGATACCACGTGGGTGCCGCCACCCGGCCCGTGAATGATGCACGAAACGGATGACGGCACAAAAGTAGAACTTCAGGGTAGCCCGTGAGTAAAACAGCTGGACAGCCCCACTGTATGGGGCGCTCATTCGGGGGTGTTTCGGTCCGGTCTGCGGCAGGCTGTCGGCGGTGAATGCGCCCTTGGCGGCTCGAATGATCGTGGGTCGGGCCGCGGTCGATGCGGCCGCATTGTCGCTGGGGATATCGCGGCGCCAGGTCTATGTGCTGATCAAACGCTATCGAACGAGGTCGAGGTTAGCGACGGATTTGGCTCCCGGGCGCTCCTCTTCAGGGGGAAGGTACGTGGCGGCTGGACGCCGAAGTTGAAGACCTCGTCAGTGAGATGGTGCGGAAGCAGTTCCTGATGAATCGGAGGTAGTCGCCGTCCTGCGCCCCAACGATTCGTCCGTCCGGAGCGAAGGTCGCTTCCATCCGCCTGGGCTTCTTGTTCTTGAATCTCTGAATAACCTTGACCCGAAGACCTCTGACGAGGACCTTTTCCTCTGCTGAGTTCGGGTTCTCCAGATTCACGAGCTTGGTCAGACTACGAATCACGTCATCGGCCAGGTGCTTGTTCGCGCTTGACAGCTGTTGTACTGCTCATCCTCGATCCACCGATCGGTGGATCGATGCTAAGAGCAATACCGTTCAGTTAAGCATCTCCGTGTTACGTTGTGGGTATGGCGCGTACAGGGTGGGTGAAGCCGGTCTCTGACCGTCGGTTGTCGGATTTGGTGTCGGTCGGTT
>NZ_SOGF01000020.1:0-29898 GCF_004402355.1 Cryobacterium sp. TMS1-20-1
TCACCACCACCGACACCAGCCACACGTACACGGCCAAGGGCACCTACTCCATCGTCCTCACCATCAAATACCACGCCGACTACAGCTTCGGCGACCAAGGCTGGCGCCCAGTCGACGGCACCATCACCATGCCCTCAGCCCCATTCACCGTCATGGCCGCAAACGAATCCACCGTACTCGTCGCCGAAGACTGCCTCACCAACCCCCACGGCCCCGGCTGCTGACCACAGCGGCGCGCCTCCCCCGCCTGACCGTGCAGCGGATGCTCGCCGAGACTGTCCCGGCCAACTCTGGCCGCACGAGACGCCCGAGATGCGAACTCTGGTCCCATCGTTCTTGCGACACGCCATCTTTTGCCCCATGGCGAGGTCGCAAGGGGCTCGCGAAGGGGCCAAAAGTGGCACCTCACGCACGTCGGGCGGGTAGGCAGGCGCACAGCGACGGCGAGACGCCACCGCAACCCACTTGGTGACGACTTGAGATCGGACAGCGCGGCTGCAAACAGCCGACCCGCTAACGGCGCGGGTAGTCCCGGGCCGGGGAGCCCACGTAGAGCTGCTGCGGGCGACCGATTTTGGTGGCCGGATCCTCGTTCATTTCACGCCAGTGCGCGACCCAGCCAGGCAACCGACCGATCGCGAAGAGCACGGTGAACATGCGGGTCGGAAAGCCCATCGCCTTGTAGATGACGCCGGTGTAGAAGTCGACGTTGGGGTACAGACGACGTTCCTTGAAGTAGTCGTCGCTCAGCGCAATGTGCTCGAGTTCCTGCGCGATGTCGAGCAGGTCGTCCTTGACGCCGAGAGCCGCGAGCACCTCGTGGGCGCTCTCCTTGACCAGGGTGGCGCGCGGGTCGTAGTTCTTGTAGACCCGGTGGCCGAAGCCCATCAGCTTCACGCCGTGCTCTTTGTTCTTGACGCGTTCGACGTACTTCTCGACGCCCTGACCGGATGCCTGGATCTCGCCGAGCATCGCGAGCACTGCTTCGTTGGCGCCACCGTGCAGCGGACCGAACAGGGCGTTGATACCGGCCGAAACGGACGCGAACAGGTTGGCCTCGGTCGAACCGACCAGGCGCACCGTCGAGGTGCTCGCGTTCTGCTCGTGGTCTTCGTGCAGCATGAGCAGGCGTTCAAGCGCCTTGCTGACGACCGGGTTGACCTCGTACGGTTCGGCCATGTTGCCGAAGTTGAGCTTGAGAAAGTTGTCGACGAAGCTCAGCGAGTTATCGGGGTAGAGAAACGCCTGCCCAATGCTCTTCTTGTGCGCGTAGGCGGCCATGACCGGCAGTTTGGCCAGCAGACGGATGGTCGAGATCTCGACCTGCTCCGGATCCTTCGGGTCGAGCGAGTCCTGATAGAACGTCGACAGTGCCGAGACGCCGGACGCGAGAACGCTCATCGGGTGGGCCTTGTGCGGCAGGGAGTCGAAGAAGCGGCGCATGTCTTCGTGCAGAAGAGTGTGGTGACGGATGCGATCGTCAAAGTTGGCGAGTTCACTCGCGCTGGGCAGCTCACCGTAGATGAGCAGCCAGGCCGTCTCGAGAAAGTTCGAGTTCTTGGCGATCTGTTCGATCGGATACCCGCGATAGCGCAGGATGCCGGCATCGCCGTCGATGTAGGTGATCGCGGAGCGGGTGGCCGCCGTGTTCACGAAGCCGTAGTCCAGCGTGGTGAGACCGGTCTTCTTGGTCAGGGTTGAGATGTCGATGCTCGACACGCCGTCCACGCTGGTCAGGATCGGGAACTCTGCGCTGCCGCCGGGAAAGGTAAGCGTGACCTTGTTGGGGTCAGCGCTCATCGGTTCGCCGGTTGTAATGTGCTGCGCAACGTCGGTCACGGAACCTCCTCGGGTCTCACTGACGGATGAAATGTGGCGACGCGTCACTGAGTCGGCACTTTAACTTACTGCCGTGGTCGACTCCGCCGCGACTACAGCCTAATCCGCCCGGCCGCCTACTGTTGCATCAGCTAAGAGTTCGGGCGGTTCGTTGGTGATCATCCACAGCTCAGGCGCGCAAGCGAGCGGCAGCTGCGGCGATGCGTTCGTCGGTCGCGGTCAGCGAGAACCGTATGTGCTCGGGGTAGACGTCACCATAGAACGGGCCGGGGCCGGCGAGGATCCCGAGGGAGGCCATCCGTTCGATGGATTGCCAGGCTGGTCGACCCTCGGTCGCCCACAGATACAGGCCGGCTTCGCTGCGGTCGATTCGAAAACCGGCCTGTTCGAGCGCCGGCCGGAGCACAGCACGGCGCGCTCGATAGCGTTCCTTTTGCGCGGCGACGTGCTCGTCGTCGCCGAGGGCAGCGATCATGGCAGCCTGCAGCGGTGCCGGCAGCATGAGTCCGGCGTGCTTGCGCACGGTGAGCACCCGGCCCAGCACGTCGCTGTCACCGGCAGCGAAGGCCGCACGGTACCCGGCCATGTTGGACTGTTTGCTCAGAGAATAGATCGCGACGACCTTGCGCTGATCCCCCTCGATGACGCGGGGGTCGAGAATGCTCGGGATCGGTTCGGTGTCATACGGGGCGTCCCAGCCGAGTTCGGCGTAGCACTCGTCGTTCACGATCACGGCGTCGAGTTCGCGCGCGCGGTCGACGGCGGCGCGCAGCTCGCCGACCGAGAGCACCCGCCCGTCGGGGTTGCCCGGGCTGTTCAGCCAGATCAACTTGGTCGAGTCCGGCCATTCGGCAGGGTCGTCGGCGGCCAAGGGCGTGGCGCCCGCGATCGCGGCGCCGATCGCATAGGTCGGGTAGGCGGCAAGCGGATGCACGATCGTGTCACCCTCGCCGACGCCGAGCATGAACGGCATGAGCGCGACGAGTTCCTTGGAACCGATCGTGGGCAGCACGTTGTTCGACTCCAGGCCGGTCACCCCGCGGCGCCGGGCATACCAGGCGATGATCGCCTGCTGCAGGGCGGGCGTGCCGACGGTCTGCGGGTAGGCGTGGGCATCCGTCGCCGCGCGCAGCGACTGCTGCACCACGTGGGGCGTTGCATCGACCGGCGAACCGATCGACAGGTCGACGATTCCATCGGGGTGCTGCCGGGCCTGAGCGGCAAACGGCACCATCTGGTCCCAGGGGTAATCCGGGAGCGGCTTCAGCACGAAGACCGCTTAGTGCTGAACCTGCGGCGGCAGCGCGGAGATGACGGGGTGGTCCTTGGCGAGCACGCCGACCTTGGCCGCGCCGCCCGGGGAGCCGAGGTCGTCGAAGAATTCGACGTTGGCCTTGTAGTAGTCGGCCCACTGTTCGGGCAGGTCGTCTTCGTAGTAGATGGCCTCGACCGGGCAGACCGGCTCGCAGGCGCCGCAGTCGACGCACTCATCGGGGTGAATATAGAGGGAGCGTTCGCCNGGTGAATATAGAGGGAGCGTTCGCCCTCATAAATGCAGTCCACCGGGCATTCGTCGATGCAGGCACGATCTTTCACATCGACGCACGGAAGAGCGATCACATACGTCACAGGCTTGGGATTCCCTTCGAGAGCGGACTCCTGATTCTACGCCCCACCGCCCTGGTGCGGCGCCCGGAGGCGCGGCGGCAGCTTCGGCCAGGCCAGCACAAAGGCCGCGATCAATGCCGGAACCACGGTCCACAAGGTTCCCGACAAACCCGCAGGCACGAGCACCGACCCCCCGGAACCGCGCAGCGACAGCACGAAAATGGTCACCAGCAGCCCGGTAGCGGCCAGCCCGACGACGAACCGGTCGCCGATCACGAGGCGCAGGCCGAGCAACAGCGCAGCGATCGCCACGAACGCGATCGTCAGTCCGATCGGCAGCGCGATGCCGAACAGCGTGAGCGTGGCCTGGTGCGCGATGGTTCCCAACACACCAAAGAGGATGCCCACGAGCAGGCCGCCGAGGCCGGCCAGCGATCGGTTCGCGAGAGTGAGGCGAGCCGGCCGGGAGGCGAGCTGCGGCGGGGCGGGGTGAGGGGCATTCGTTTGCAGAAACGTTTCGGTGTCGGTGATCACGTCGGTCGTGCCGTCGACCAGGTCGCGCCTATGGTCGGTGACGTTCCAGCGCGCGGGAAAATGCGCCAGCGCCCGCAGCTTCTGCTCGAGCTGAGCGCCCACGTCGATCGCCACGAGGCGCTGTCCGGGCGATTGTCGCACCGTGCGGGCCAGAAACACGGGCAGGCCGGCCGCGTGTGCGGCCACGGTCGCGGCGTCGCGCAGAACATCGTCAACGGCGCCGACGACTAGGGCGGTCGCACCGAGTTCATCGATTTCGTTGTGCAGAGCGCTGCTGGGCTCCAGCCCGCGCGGCAGCTCATGCCAGCTGCGCGCGCTAAGCGCGGCCAGCGCGGCCTGCACCGCTGCGGCATCCGTTTCGGTCAGCGTTGTGGCGTAGAGCACGACGACCCTCGCCCCGTCGGCGCGCAATCGGGCAATCGTGCCGCCGGTCAGCGCGGATTCGTCGCCCGGTCGGTCATGCACGAACAGGATCCGCTCACCGCTGCCGGACATGACCATGGGCGCACGCACCGTTTCTGCTCTGCTGGCTATTGATTACGGGCTCAGAATCCAATCGTAACTAGACACGGTCACGATCCACGGGCTAGAGTCAAATTCGGTAAGGTTAGCCTTACCAAAATCGACGCCCGAACCCGACGAGGAACCCCTGTGCTCGCAAACTACCTGATCGGCCTGCGCGAAGGCCTTGAGGCCGCGCTGATCGTGACAATTCTCATCGCCTACGTCGTGAAAATCGGTCGACGTGACGTGCTGCCGCGCATCTGGCTCGGTGTGGCCCTGGCCGTACTGCTCGCCCTTGGCATCGGCGCGCTGCTGACCTTCGGCACCTACGGGCTGTCGTTCACCGCACAGGAGACCATCGGCGGCGTGCTCTCGATCGTCGCGACCGGGCTGGTGACCTGGATGGTGTTCTGGATGCTGCGCACCGCACGCGATCTCAAGGGCCACCTGCAGGGCAACATCGACAAACACCTCGTCGGTGCAGGCCTCGGACTCGTGCTCGTGGCATTCCTTGCCGTCGGCCGGGAGGGCATCGAAACGGCCCTGTTCATCTGGGCGGCCGTGCAGGCCACCGGCGCCACGACCCTGCCGTTGTTCGGTGCTGCGCTCGGTATCCTGACGGCAATCGGCCTCGGCGCTCTGATCTACGCCGGCATGCTCAAGATCAACCTGGCGAAGTTCTTCACCTATACCGGTGCCATCCTCATCGTCGTGGCGGCTGGTGTGCTTTCCTACGGCGTGCACGACCTGCAGGAGGCCGGCCTACTGCCCGGGCTGCACGCCCTCGCCTTCAATGTGAGCGCCGCCGTGCCCCCGGACAGCTGGTACGGCACGCTGCTCAAGGGCACCCTGAACTTCTCCCCCGCCACCACCTGGCTGGAGATGTTCGCCTGGCTGGCCTATGCCGTGCCCACCCTGACGGTGTTCATCAGAAAGAGCCGTCACGGCCGCCCGAGCGCCCGCCCGGCCCTGGCTCTACCGACCGCACCGGCGACCACGCCCGTCGCCGCGCACTAACTCTTCTCGCCCAGCTCAAAGGATCTCCATGCCCCGTGTCTTACGTTCCGCCAGCCTGCTCGGCCTCGGCGTTCTCGGTATCGGCCTGCTGAGCGGCTGCGTCGCCAACAGCCCGGCGGCCACCCACACCGCGCTCACGGTGGACAGCAGCGCGACCGACTGCGCGGTGAGCGCGAACGAGGCGCCGGCCGGCAGCATCCGTTTCTCGGTCACCAATTCCGGTGACCAGGTGACCGAGTTCTACCTGCTGGCCGCAGACGGCCTGCGCATCGTGGGTGAGGCGGAGAATATCGGTCCAGGACTCACCCGCGACCTGGTCGTGCAGCTCGCCGAGGGCAGCTACTTCACCGCCTGCAAACCGGGCATGACCGGCGACGGCGTCGGCAAGGCCGAGTTCACCGCCACCAAAACGGATGCCGCCGCCACCGTCGACGTTGACCTCGTCACCCAGATCGACACCTCGAACACCAACTACGCCTCCTACGTCAGCGACCAGATCGACCAGCTCGTCACCGGCACCGACGCGTTCGCCGCCGCTTATTCAGCCGGGGACGACGACACCGCCCGCAGCCTGTACGCCTCCACCCGGGTGCACTGGGAGCGCGTCGAAACCATCGCCGAATCGTTCGGCGACCTCGACCCCAAGCTCGACCTGCGCGAAGCTGACCTCGAAGAGGGCCAAAACTGGACCGGCTGGCACGCCATCGAGAAGGATCTCTGGCCGCAAGACGCTGAGGCGGGTTTCGTGGCCTACACCGCCGAAAAGCGCGCGGCGCTCACCGAGCAGCTCGTCGCCGACACCGCCACCCTGCACGAGAAGGTGCAGGGCCTCACGTTCACCCTGTCGCAGCAGACCAACGGGGCCATCGGTCTGCTCGACGAGGTCGCCACCGGCAAGGTCACCGGCGAGGAAGAAGCCTGGTCGCACACCGACCTCTGGGATTTTCAGGCCAACGTCGACGGCGCCAAAGTGCTTTACGACGGGGTGCGACCGATACTGCTCAAAACGGATGCCGACCTGGCCGCTTCGCTCGACACCGAGTTCGGTTCGCTGCAGACACTGCTCGACGCCCAACGCGTTGATGAGGGCTTCAGGCTCTACACCGACCTCACTCCGGCCGAGATTCGCGCCCTCGCCGATCAGGTCAACGCGCTCGGCGAGCCGCTCAACCAGCTCACGGCCGCGCTCGTGTTGTGACGGGCTGGACCCGTTCTAAGCGGGCAGAATCCGGCGAAGCCGGGTCCACCGAACCGGCCGGCACCGCACGAGGCCTCTCCCGGCGCGGGCTACTCGGCCTCGCCGGGGCCAGCGTCGCCGGCATCGGGCTGGGCGCAGCCGGGGACCGGGTGGCGCTGGCGGCGTCGGTGTCGCCGGGTGAGGCATCCGTTTCGGCGGTCTACCCGTTCCATGGCAACCACCAGGCCGGCATTGTCACGCCCGCCCAGGATCGCCTGCACTTTGCCGCGTTCGACGTCTCGGCGGGCGTGACGCGAGCCGAGCTGATCGAGCTGCTCCAGGACTGGACGGTCGCGGCGGCCGCGATGTGCGCCGGAGCGGATATCGGCGAGTACGGCGCCGTCAGCGGCCCCTACGATGCCCCACCCGAGGACACCGGTGAGGCGCAGGGGCTGCCCACGGCCGGCCTCACGATCACGTTCGGCTTCGGTCCGACCCTGTTTGAAACAGCGGATGGCGTCGATCGCTTCGGCATCGCTGCTCGCCGCCCGGCCGATCTGACGCCGCTTCCGCACTTTCCCGGGGACGACCTCGATGTCGGGCGCAGCGGCGGAGACCTGTGCATCCAGGCCTGTTCCAATGATCCGCAGGTGGCCGTGCACGCCATTCGTAATCTGTCCCGCATCGCCTTCGGCCGGGCGGCTCTGCGCTGGTCCCAGCTCGGATTCGGACGCACCTCATCGACATCAACGGCCCAGGCCACCCCGCGCAACCTGTTCGGATTCAAGGACGGTACCGCCAACATTAAGGCCGAGGAGCCCGCGGTCGTCACCGACCAGGTCTGGGTGTCCGCGGACGACGGACCCGCCTGGCTGGCCGGCGGCTCCTACCTGGTGGCGCGGCGCATCCGGATGACCATTGAAACCTGGGATCGCACGATTCTTCGCAAGCAGGAGGCGGTGTTCGGCCGCACCAAGGGTGCCGGTGCTCCGCTGTCAGGCGGAACCGAGTTCAGCGAGCCAGATTTCACTCTGGCCGGCCGCGAGAATGAACCGCTCATCGGTGCTGCAGCCCACGTGCGGCTCGCGCATCCGACCCAGAACCACGGCATGAAGCTGCTGCGTCGTGGCTACAACTTCGTCGACGGCAACGATGACCTGGGGCGGCTCGAGGCCGGTCTTTTCTTCATCAGCTTTCAGCGGTCTCCGGCACAGTTCACCGCGGTGCAGCTCAACCTGGCCAAGCACGATTCGCTCAACGAGTACATTCGGCACGTCGGGAGCGCGCTGTTCGCGGTGCCGGCCGGGGCAAGCGCAGGGAGCTACGTGGGCGTGGCTCTGTTCGCCTAAAAGGACTCAAAGACAAGAGACTCAAAGACGCAAAAATGCAATGACGCAAAGAGTGGGTGCTCAACCAGGCCGTGAGTTTTCTGGGCCATTTGAGCGATTCTTGGGGCCGAGATTCACGCGTCGGCGAGGATTAATGCGAGAAGCCCCCGCAGCCGAGGCTGCGGGGGCTTCTGCGAGAAAGCAGGTGCGAGTTAGTTCGCGTCCATCTTCTTCACGCGCGAAACCTGGCGCGAGCGAGCGGATGCGGTGAGCTCGACCTTGCGAATACGCACGGCGGCGGGGGTGACCTCGACGCACTCGTCTTCACGGGCGAATTCGAGGCACTGCTCGAGCGAGAGCTGCTTGGGCGGTGTCATCGACTCGAACGTGTCGGAGCTGGACTGACGCATGTTGGTCAGTTTCTTTTCCTTGGTGATGTTCACGTCCATGTCGTCGGCGCGCGAGTTCTCGCCGATGACCATGCCTTCGTAGACCTCGGAGGTCGGCTGCACGAAGAACGACATGCGCTCCTGCAGGTTGATGATCGCGAACGGGGTGACCGCTCCCGAACGGTCGGCCACGATGGAACCGTTCGTGCGGGTGTTGATGGTGCCAGCCCAGGGCTCGTAGCCGTGCAGGATCGCGTTGGCGATACCGGTACCGCGCGTGTCGGTGAGGAACTGCGTGCGGAAGCCGATCAGGCCGCGCGATGGAACGATGAATTCCATGCGAACCCAGCCGGTGCCGTGGTTCGCCATGTTCTCCATGCGACCCTTGCGGGCGGCGAGCAGCTGCGTGATGGCGCCGAGGTACTCTTCCGGAGCGTCAATGGTGAGGTGCTCGAAGGGCTCGTGTACCTTGCCGTCGACGCGCTTCACAACTACCTGCGGCTTGCCGACGGTGAGCTCGAAGCCCTCACGACGCATCTGCTCGACCAGGATGGCGAGGGCCAGTTCTCCACGACCCTGAACCTCCCAGGCGTCCGGGCGTCCGATGTCGACGACCTTGAGCGAGACGTTACCGACGAGTTCGCGGTCGAGGCGGTCCTTGACCATGCGGGCGGTGAGCTTGTGGCCCTTGACCTTGCCCATGAGCGGCGAGGTGTTGGTTCCGATGGTCATCGAGATGGCCGGGTCGTCAACCGTGATGGTCGGCAACGGGCGCACGTCGTCGGGGTCGGCGAGGGTCTCACCAATGGTGATGTTCTCGATACCGGCCACGGCCACGATGTCGCCGGGGCCGGCGCTCTCGGTCGGGTAGCGGTCCAACGCCTTGGTGATGAGCAGCTCGGTGATCTTCACGTTGCTGACGGTGCCGTCCTGCTGCACCCAAGCCACGGTCTGGCCCTTCTTGATGGTGCCCTGGAAGATGCGCAGCAGCGCGAGGCGGCCGAGGAACGGCGAAGCGTCGAGGTTGGTGACGTGCGCCTGAAGCGGGTGCGTGTCATCGTAGGTCGGTGCCGGAATGTGCTTGAGGATCGCATCGAACAGCGGCTCAAGGTCATCGTTGTCGGGCAGCGTACCGTCTTCGGGCTTGTTCCAGCTGGCAGCACCGTTACGACCGGACGCGTAGACGACGGGCACGTCGAGGACGGCGTCGAGGTCGAGGTCGGGAAAGTCGTCGGCCATGTCGCTCGCGAGGCCGATGAGCAGGTCCTGGCTTTCGGCCACGACCTCATCGATGCGCGCGTCGGGACGGTCGGTCTTGTTGACCAGGAGGATGACGGGAAGCTTGGCCTCCAGCGCCTTACGGAGCACGAAGCGGGTCTGCGGCAGCGGGCCCTCGGAAGCGTCAACCAGCAGAACAACACCGTCGACCATGGACAGGCCACGTTCGACCTCACCACCGAAGTCAGCGTGGCCCGGGGTGTCGATCACGTTGATGGTGATGGGCCCCTCGGTGGCGTGGATGCCCTTGTACGAGACCGCCGTGTTCTTGGCGAGAATCGTGATGCCCTTTTCGCGCTCGAGTTCATTCGAGTCCATCGCGCGCTCTTCAACGTGTGAGTGGTCTGCAAAGGAGTCGGTCTGCTTGAGCATCGCGTCAACCAGCGTTGTCTTACCGTGGTCAACGTGAGCAACGATTGCAACATTTCGGAGGTTATTGCGTGTAGCAATCGCCATAAAAATAGATCCTTACGAAGAATGAGTGCCGCAGAGTCTCGCGCGCGACGAAGAATGGATACCAGGGGTCATAATGTGACCCAAAGTACTATCCTACCGTATTATTTGGCCCCAACTGGTGGGGCTCACACAGCTAGACGTCGTTGCCCGCGGCCAGCAACTCGCGGCGCAGCTCCCGCCGGGCACGCTGTTCGGTAGGATCCGGGATCGGCACGGCGGCCAGCAGACGCTGGGTATACGGGTCCTTCGGGTAGCGCAGAATCTCATCTCGCGTACCGGTTTCCACGATGCGACCGTGGTGCATCACCGCGATGCGATCGGCGAGCACGTCGATGACGGCGAGGTCGTGCGTGATGAACAGGCAGGCGAAATTCATCTGCTTCTGCAGCGACTGAATCAAGTCGAGTACGCGCGCCTGCACCGACACGTCGAGGGCACTGGTCGGCTCATCGGCAATGAGCACCTTGGGTTCAAGCGAGAGAGCGCGGGCGATGCCGACGCGCTGCTTCTGCCCGCCGGAAAGTTCGTGCGGAAACCGGCTGCGGTAGGCGCGCGGCAGCTCAACGCTGTCGAGCAGCCGCTCGACCTGTGCGCTCAGGGCCGCCCCCTTGAGTCCCTTCGCCAGCTTGAGCGGTTCTCCGATGCTGTCACCGATGGGCATCCGAGGGTTCAGGGAGGAGGACGGGTCCTGAAATACGATTCCGACACTCTTATGCAGTCGGCGAATCTCGTCGCGGCTGGCCTTCGAGATATCCTGGCCGGCCACGTGCAGCTGGCCGTCCGTAATGGGCAGCAGCGCGATCGCTGCACGGCCGAGCGTGGTCTTGCCGGAGCCGGACTCCCCCACCAGCCCGAGCACCTCCCCCTGACGCACGAACAGGTTGACCTTATCGACGGCGCGGAACGCCGCGACGCGACCGTGCTTGGGATACTCGATGACCACATCGTCGAACTTGACGACCACCTCGCGGCTGTCACGTCGCGCAGCGGTCGCCGCCTCATTCGCCAGACGCTCATTGACCTCGATGCGCGCGGCCAGGACCGCGTCGACGACGATGTCGGTGCCGATGGCGAGCGCCGCGGTCATATCGATCGCGTCGTCTCCGCGCTGCCCGAGGTGCGGAACGGCCTGAAGCAGGGCGATCGTGTACGGGTGGGTCGGTTCGTTGAAGATCTGGTCGACCGTGCCGCGCTCGACGATGACACCGCGACGCATGACGGCGATGTCATCGGCCAGGTCGGCCACGACGCCCATGTCATGGGTGATCAGAAGGATGGCGCTGTCGAGGCGATCGCGCAGGCTGCGGAGGAGGTCGAGAATCTCGGCCTGCACCGTCACGTCGAGGGCGGTCGTTGGCTCGTCGGCGATGAGCAGTTGCGGATCGCAGGAGATCGACTGCGCGATCATGGCCCGCTGGCGTTGCCCGCCAGACAGTTGATGCGGATAGGAGTTGAAGGCTTTCAGCGGATCTGGCAGCTCGACCATGTCGAGCAGTTCCAGAGCGCGCGTCTTAGCCTGGGAGGGCGACATGCCGAAGTGGGCCCGCAGGGTTTCAATGATCTGAAATCCGATCGTATAGACCGGGTTGAGCGCCGTCATCGGCTCCTGGAAGATCATGGCGATCTGACCGCCACGCACCTTGTGCATCTGCGCGGGCTTCAGCCCCATGAGTTCGCGGCCGCTGAGCTTGACACTGCCGGAAATGCGGCTGTTCTCGGGCAGCAGATCCAGAATGGCCATGGAGCTCGCACTCTTGCCCGAGCCAGACTCGCCGACAATGGCGAGCACCTTGCCACGCTCGATCGAGTAGTTCAGTTTGAGCGCGGCCGGCACCCAGACATTGTCCACGCCGAAGTGCACGGTGAGGTCGCTGACCTGCAGCACCGGACCGGAGGATGGGGGCGTCACCTGGTCGGTCATGAAGTCCTGCTTTCGTCGATCCTGCTGCTCGTACGGTGGCTGCCACCAAAATCTGGCAGCATGGCTGCATGCCAGACCCGGATGTCTTCTACTCGCGGTTCAATCGCGTCATCGCCGCCATCTTCGCCGCGGGGGCCGCACTGAGCGCGCTGAGCCTGTTCCTGCTGCCGACCGCGTCGAACCGCGCTCTGGTCGTTCCGGCCCTGTTCGTGATGCTGTTCGTCTGGGAGGTACTCTGGCGGCCCGACCTGCGGGTGAGTGATACCGCCGTGACCATTCGCAATCCGCTGCGCACCATCGTGGTGCCGTGGGCGGCTCTCGTGCACGTCGATACCAAGTTTGCACTCACCCTGTACACGCCCGGAAAGAAGTTCGCGGTCTTCTGCGCCCCAGCTCCTGGTCGGAGCCTGACCAGTGCCGGGCGCCGCAAAACCACCGACCCCGTACCCTATGTCAGCGGCTCCCCGCGGCCCGGCGACCTGCCGGGGAGTGAGTCCGGCGAGGCGGCGCAACTGGTGCGCTCGCGCTGGGACGCGCTGCAAAAGAGTGGCCGGGTCGATGGCGGCCTCGCGGCCCAGACTCCCGTTACGGTCGTCTGGGCCTGGGGTCGTGCGGGCGTGCTTGCAGCCGTCGCTGCGGCATCCATTGTCGCTCTTCTTCTGGCCTGAGCGCAGCACCGGCGTGCCCGTGATCGGCATCACGGTTCGCGCTCCAGTTCCGGTTCGGGCTGGGTTTCGCGCATCTTGCTGAGCTTGAACCTGCGGTGGCGCGGGTCGAAAGCATCGCGCAAACCATCGCCGACAAAGTTGACCAGCAGCGCCAGTGACACGATGAACGCACCGGGCCACCAAAACAGCCACGGCCGAGTCTGGAACGCCGACTGGTTGGAGCTGATCAGCAGTCCCAGCGACACGTCGGGAGAGCGGATGCCGTAGCCAAGAAAGCTCAGCGCTGTCTCGAGCAGAATGGCCGAGGCCATAATGAGCGTCGCCGACACGATGACCACGCCCATGGCATTAGGAAGGATGTGCTTGAAAATAATGCGCGCGTCGGACGCCCCGGCGACCCGGGCTGCCTCGACGAACTCACGTTCGCGCAGTGACAGGAACTCACCGCGCACCAGCCGGGCAATGCCCATCCAGGAGAAGAACCCCAGCATGATCGCCAGAACCGGGGCACCCAGGCTGCCGAACCATTGGCCGACGACCGAGCCGATCACGAGCGCGGGAATCACGATGAAGACGTCCGTGATGCGCATCAACACGGCATCGACCATGCCGCGGTAATAGCCGGCGACGGCCCCGACCACCACGCCCAGAACGGTTGCGATGAGGCCCAGAACGACCATGACGAGCGCGGAGTTTTGAATACCCCGCATGGTCATGGCGAAGTAGTCCTTGCCGATGCGGTCTTGACCGAACGGATGTTCCCCGAGGGAAACACCGTCGCCGCCGAGAAACTGCGGCACGAGCGAGAGCGTGGGGTCGCCCCCGTTCATCTGCGGGTTGAGTTCTTTAAACCCGAACTTCCACCAGCCGGAAATCGGACCAATGCCGATAGCAGAAAAGGAGAACAAGATGATGACGAGAAGAATGATGATCGACGCCACGGCGACCTTGTTGCCGATAAATCGGCGCCAAATCAGGCGGCCTTGACTCTCGGGTACCGAACTCGCCGCGGCGAGTTCGTCGGCAGGGATTTCGGTGGGCGACGGGGTAGGCCCCGAACCAATTGGTGTGGACATTTAACGGATCCTCACTCTCGGGTCGAGCCCGGCATAGGCCATGTCGGCCAGAAAATTGAAGGTGATCGCCATCGCGGCGACGATGAGAAAATAGCCCATCACCGGATTGAGGTCACCCCGAAACAAGCCGGCGTTGAACAGGCTGCCCATGCCGGGAATGGCGAAGATCCGTTCGGTGATGATTGCGCCACCGAGCAGGGCCCCGACATCAAAAGCGACGAGAGTCGTCAGCGGGATGAGCATGTTCCGGAACGCGTGCCGCACGATCACCGTGCGCTCCGGAAGCCCCTTGGCGCGCGCGGTACGGATGTAATCGAGACTGAGCACCTCGAGCATGCCGGCGCGGGAATACCGGGTGTACCCGGCGAAGGAAATCAGCAAGAGGGCAATAATTGGCAGGGTGAGGTGGACAAACGTGTCGAGGCCAGCGAGCCACACGTCCCCGGACAGTCCCGGAGTCTTTGAACCCACGGTGGCGATCGGGCGCCCGTTGGTCGCCGTCAGGAGGGCACCCCAGGACTGCATGAACCGGTCAACCAGCACGACCGCGCCGGAAAAGAGCGCGGTAACGAGACCGACGCGCATATTCTGGCCGCGATCATAGCCACCGGCCAGAAAGCCGCTGACCAACCCGAACGCGATCGTGGCGAGTGCGAGAATGAACAGCGTTCCGGCGCTCGAAACGTCGAATAGGGGCTGGAGCACAAAATACGCTGCGATAGCGACCGCAGCGTTGATACCGGCGGTAATCAGTGCCCGACGGTTGCGCAGTCCGGCCAGCAGGGTCGCCGCACCGAGGGCGATCGCCGCGACCAGCAGGATGACCGGGATCGGCCCCAGGCCCGGATTCATAAACCAGCCCGTCGCGCTCATCAGGAGCAGCACCCCGGACGTAGCCAGCCCCGACACCAGGAAAACCACCAGTCGACGCCGGCGGTCACCGCCGAGCAGTGACTGCCAGATGGCACCGACGACGAGGCCGATCACCACCAGTGCTCCAGCGCCGATAACAGGATCACGGAGAAAGTCGTTGAAGCCGATGGCGATGAACTCTTTCAGGAGCACGGCGACCAGGAATACGGGCAACGAGTACAGGAAGAAGCTGACGAAGGTGACGGTGTTGTCGAGGCCACTGTACTGACGCAGCGCGGTGATGATGCCGATCGTGACACCGAGCAAAATAGCGAGCACAAGGGCGAAAGTGACCAGCTGCACGGTGGCGGCCAAAGCATTGGGGAGAATATCGACGACCTGGGCGTTCGAGATCGTCGACCCCAGGTCGCAGGCATTGGCGAAGGGGATCGCGCACTTGGCGACGCCGCCGAGCCAGAGCACCCAGCGAAGAGGCGGCGGCACGTCGAGGTCGAGAAGCGCAACCCGGGCATCGATCAGCTGCTGTTTATTGGGAGAGTTGCTGCCTTCCAGATCTTGCAGCGGTTGCGCCGAATAGCCGACCATGACGTACATCAGAAACGATGCGGCGATCAGGATGAGAATGGAAACGAGAATTCGTCTCAGGATGAAGCTCACCATGCCGGGGCTACCTCACTGTAGGAGTTGGTTCGGACTGCTGGACTGCCACAATGTGACTCAGAACGGATGCCGCCAAACCCGCGAGTTGGGCTCCTGAGCAAACCCAGGAGCCCAACTCGCGATCGGGCTAGGACATTCGACCTAGCTATTTACTGACGGACCATTCCCAGAAGTTCCAGAACGGACCGGTCTGGTTGCCCATGTACTCCACGCCGCTCACGCGCTTGGAGACTCCGAACACGCCGGGCAGCTGGAACAGCGGCAGTCCATAGGCATCCGTGAACATCTGCTTGTCCATGCGCTTCTCGATGGCGATCAGTTCATCGGGATCGAGAGTCGTCTGGGACAGGATGGCGTCATCGTTGGTGCCCTCGTACTGGTTGTAGTTTCCACCGCCGTCGGTCGAGAAAATCTGTGCAATGCCGGCAGAGCCGACGCCGGGGCTGATCCAGCCGAAGATGGAGGCGTCATAGTCACCGCCCTCGAGCAGGGAACTCCAGTCGGGTGAACCCGCATCGACAACCGTGATCCCAGCCTTGGCGGCTGATTCCTGAATGGCCTGGAACTCATCGACCCGGTTGGGGTTGTTGGTGTTGTAAAGAATGCGCACCGAGGGGGTGGCACCGGCGAGAAGCTCCTTCGCGCCCTCAATGTCAACCTCGTCATAAGCGCTCGAGCCATTGTTGGCCACCGAATCGTCATAGGGCTCGTTGGCCGGAACCCAGATCTGCGAGTTCAGCACCTTGGCGTCGGCGTTGACCGGCGTCACGATGGAGTCGAGGATCTGCTGGCGCGGGACCGTTTTGAGGAATGCTTGTCGCACCTTGATGTCGGCGAAGACCGGCTGGTCGAAACGCAGGTCGAGGTGGTCATAAGAGACCTGGTCGCCGGTGAGGACGTCGGCACCGGTGTTCTCAAGGGCGGTCAGCGTGTCAGCGGATGCCTGCGGGTTGATGATGTCGACTTCACCGTTCTGCAATGCCGTCACCTGGGCGTTCGCGTCAGGAATGACGCGCAAGATCAGCTTGTCGATCTTCGGCAGCATCCCACCGACATAGAACTCGTTGCGCTCCATCGTGAACGACTGGCCGGGGGTCCAGCCCGTCGGCACCAGGGGACCGCTCGACACGAGGAGGTCGGGGTCGGTCGGGAACGCCGTCACGTCGTAGCCAGTGTTCACAAAGTCAGCCGCGGCCTTCAACGTGGCGTTGGGGTCGACCGGGGACGCCGGGTCGCCCTTCGGAAGGCCCTTGAGCAGTTCGGTCAGTTCGGTGGCCGAGCCGAGCCCGGCCTTCTTGGCCACAATGTGGGCGGGTTGGGCGATCGGGTTGACCAGCTCCCAGTCGACGTAGGGAGTGTCGTAGACCAGGGTCATCGAAAGGTTATCCTCGCTGACCTCGGGGAATGCCGTGGTGTCGAGGCCGGCGGTGCTGGCAGCGATCTCAAAATACGTGGTGCCGGTGGCGACTTCTCCGGTGGCCTCATCGACGGTCGAGTCGTTGTAGTAGCCGGCACCGATAGCCCAAGCGAGCACCATATCATCGGCGGTCACGGGCTCTCCGTCTGACCATTTGTTCTCAGGATTGAGCGTGTACGTGACCGTCTGCGGGTCGTCACTGGTCTTCTCAAAGGTGCCGAATTTCTCTTCGCGCACGATATTGAACTCGTTGTCAACGTAGGAGAAAGCCGACGCGTAGTTGCCCATGAGGTAACCGACTTGTCCGTTGGTGTCGAGGTTGGACTGTGGAGTCTGACCATTGAAGGACGTGAAGTCGTTGACCACCGCGACCGTGACGGTACCACCGCTAGCCGCGGCATCCGTGTTGGTGGCGGTGCTGCCGGTAGTGGTGCAGGCGGTCAAGACGAGGGCAGATACACCGAGAACGGCGACCCCGATGAGCTTTTTCCTGAACAGTTTTCCTCTAATGGACAAGATTCCTCCTGAGCGAAGTGATTGTCGGTCCACGGCGAGGGGCCGCGAGTCGATCGTGGTTTGACTCGACCCTAGAGAGGTATCAACGGCGGTGACAAGCAAATGCTCGAACTGTTATGAAAAGGAACCATTGTTTTTCGTCCAAGTCGGGAATTTTGCATGAAACCTGCGCTCACACGCCCGTCAAGCTAAGATTCACCCGTTTACGGGAAAAAATTCGCCGATTGGCAGTAACGGCGGGGACCGCTCTGGCCGATACGGCGCCCCCACAACACTGCGGGCCCGACGGGGATCGATCCCCGTCGGGCCCGCATCGTGCACACCGATCAGCTACCGCCCGAACTCGAAGTTTGCTCCGGGGATTGCCGCCAGCAGTTCCTGCGTGTACACCTCACGCGGGTTGTCGAACACGTCGTCGGTCGATGCCGCCTCGACGATGCGCCCTTTCTGCATGACGCAGACATTGTCGGCGACCAGGCGCACCACGGCGAGGTCGTGCGTAATGAACAGGTAGGTCAGGCCAAGCTCCGTCTGCAGCTCGGTGAGCAGGTTCAGGATCTGACCCTGCACGAGCACATCGAGCGCGGAGACGGCCTCGTCGAGCACGAGCACGTCGGGCTTCAACGCCAAGGCGCGGGCAATCGCGATGCGTTGGCGCTGGCCGCCAGAGAGTTCGCTCGGGTACCGAAACTGGGTCGACGCGGGCAGTGACACCTGATCGAGGAGCTGCAGCACGCGCTTCTGCCGTTCCCGTTTGGTGCCCACTTTGTGCGCGAGCAGCGGCTCGGCGATGGTGTTTCCCACGTTGTACTGCGGGTCGAGCGAACCGTACGGGTCCTGGAACACGGGCTGCACGCGGCGGCGGAAGTTCAGCAGCTCCTTGCCTTTCAACCCGGCAACGTCGCGCCCCTCGAATTCAATCCGCCCGCTGGTGAGGCTCTCCAGCTGCAGAATGAGCTTGGCCACGGTGGACTTGCCCGAACCGGACTCCCCCACGATCGCCGTGGTGGTGCCCTTCTTCACCCCGAACGACACCTCGTTCACGGCGAGCAGCTCGTCGAAACGCAGCCCGGACTTACGGATGCGGTACATCTTGGTGATGCCCTCGACCGAGATGAGGTCTTTGCCCGACGCTGCCAGTTCACGGTCGGTGGCGCGCCGAATCAGCGCGGTGTCCGTTCCGCCGGCCGAGAAGATTTCGGTCGCCGGGGCATCCTCATTCTTCTTCGCCTGAATGCGCCGCGAGGCGAGGCTCGGAGCGGCCGCCACCAGACGCTGGGTGTACGGGTGCTGCGGGTTGGCGAGGATCTCCTGCGACGGCCCGGACTCGACGATCTTGCCCTTGTACATGACCACGAGCTGTTCGGCCCGCTCGGCCGCGAGGCCGAGGTCGTGGGTGATGAACAGAACGCTCGTGCCGTAGTCCCGGGTGAGGGTGGCGAGGTGGTCGAGGATCTGGCGCTGCACGGTGACATCGAGCGCACTGGTCGGCTCGTCGGCGATGAGCAGTTTCGGCCGAGCCGACAGCCCAATGCCGATGAGCACACGCTGACGCATGCCGCCGGAGAATTGGTGCGGATACTGCTTGAGCCGGTCGGCGGCATCCGCCAGACCCGCCTCCTGCAGCACTTCAATGGTGCGCGCCTTCAGTGGCTTGCCGCGTAGGCCGCTGTTGGCCTTGATGGCTTCGGACACCTGAAAGCCGATGTTCCACACCGGGTTGAGGTTACTCATCGGGTCCTGCGGAACGTAGCCGATCTCGCGGCCGCGCACGATTTGCATCTCGGTGGCGTTCAGGGTGGTCAGGTCGCGACCCTCGAACAGGATCTGGCCGCCGGTCACCTGGCCGGTGCCGGCCAGCAGCTTGATGATCGCCTGCGCCGTCGTGGTCTTGCCCGAACCGGACTCCCCCACGATCGCGAGGGTCTGGCCGGGGTAGAGCGTGAAGCTGACGCCGCGCACGGCGGGCACGATGCCGCGCTGGGTGCGGAAGCCGACCTCGAGATCGCGGATCTCCAGGAGCGGTTCAGAGTCGGCGGAAGGAGTCTGGTTCACGGTTTCGGTCACTAACTGGGTCATCGGCGTGCCCTCGCCTGGGGGTCGAGCGCGTCGCGGAGCACGTCACCGAGCATGAGGAACGCCAGCACGGTCAGGGAGAGCGCGATCGAGGGATACAGCAGCACCTGCGGGCTCGTACGAATGGATGTCTGCGCTTCGCCGATATCGCGTCCCCACGACATTGTGCCCGGCCCGAGGCCGATACCGAGGAACGAGAGCGTGGCTTCGGCAACGATGAACGTGCCGAGTGAGACCGTCGCGATGACGATCACGGGGGCGATGGCGTTGGGAACCACGTGGCGCACCAGAATCTTGAACTTGGACACGCCGAGTGCGACCGACGCCACCACGTAGTCCGAGTTTCGCGCGGTCAGCACGGCGCCGCGCATGATGCGGGCGACCTGCGGCCAGGCGAAGATCGAGATGACGAGCGCGATGACCACCGGGGTGCGATCGGGCAGCACCGAGAGCAGCACGATGGCGCCGAGCACGGTCGGAACGGCGAAGAAGATGTCGCCGATGCGCGAGACGATGGCGTCGAGGAAACCGCCGTAGTAGCCGGCGAGGGCACCGACGATGAGGCCGAACAGAGTCACGATCGCCGCAGCCAACATGCCGACGGTTACCGAGGCGCTGGTGCCGAAGATGATTCGGGCATAGACGTCGCAGCCCTGGAAGGTGAAGCCGAGCGGATGCCCCGACTGCGGCCCCCCGTTGCTGTCCGACAGCTGGCACTGCGTCGGCGACACCGACGAGAACCATCCGGGAACCAGCGCCACCAAGACGATGAGCAGGATGAGTCCGGAAGAGATCCAGAAGGCGGGCCGACGACGCATCGCGTCCCAGGCATCCGCCCAGGTGCTGCGCGCTTTCGCGGTCTCGTCGAGGTGGTCGATGGCTACGAGCGGGGTGTCTTCGAGCGCTGCAACGAAGTGCGGCTGCGCGCCCTGGTTCTTACTTGGCATAACGGATCCTTGGGTCCAGAGCTGCGTACAGCAGATCGACGAGCAGGTTGGCGAGCACGAAGATCACCACCATGACGGCGATGAACGACACCACGGTCGGTCCTTCGCCGAGGCGAATGGCCTTGAAGACGGTTCCACCGACCCCATTGATATTGAAGATTCCCTCGGTGACGATGGCACCGACCATGAGCGAGCCAATGTCGACACCGAGAAAGGTGATCACTGGTACGAGCGAGTTGCGCAGCACGTGCACGGTCACGACGCGGGGGCGGGACAGCCCCTTCGCTGTGGCGGTGCGCACAAAGTCGGCGTTGAGGTTGTCGGACACGCTGGCCCGGGTGAGGCGCACAATATAGGCAAACGAAACGGATGCCAGCACCAGCGCTGGCAAAATCAGTTCGTCGATCGGCGCAGCCCCACTGACGGTCGTGCGGGCCCAGCCCAGTTGCACGCCGAAGACGAACTGCAGCACGAAGCCGATCACGAAGGTCGGCACGCTGATCAGCAGCAGGCTCACGACGAGGGCGCTGGCATCGAAAAGCTTGCCCTTGCGGAGCCCGGCGATGAGGCCGACGAGGATGCCGAAGAAGGCTTCGAAGGCGAGAGCGAGCATGGCCAGTCGGGCCGTGATCGGGAACGCGGAGGCCATTACGTCGGAGACGGAGCGACCGGAATAGGTCGTTCCGAGGTCACCCTGGAAGAAGTTGCCAATGTAGAGCAGGTATTGCACGAAAAACGGCTTGTCGAGGTTGTACTCGGCGCGAATTTGGGCAATAACGGCGTCCGACGGGGGACGTTCGCCGTAGAGGGCAGCGATGGGATCTCCGGGGAGGGAGAACACCATGAAGTAGATGAGAAACGTGGCGCCGAAGAACACGGGGATCATCTGGAGCAGACGTTTGCCGGTATACCAGAGCATCAGCTACCCGTCGGCGCAGTTGACACGGTGCAGATTGGCACGGGTGAAGTCGAGTGCATGAAAGATTCGCAATCATTAAGCGGAACTCGAGAGGCCCGGGGAATGACCCCCGGGCCTCTCGTAACGACGAACTAGGAACGAACTATTAGTTCTTGGTGATCGCGTGGTAGAGCGGCACGGAATCCCAGCCGAACTCAACGTTGCTGACCGTGTCGGACCAGACACCCGAGGTGTTCTGGTACCACAGCGGGATGGTCGGGAGGTCCTGCAGCAGGACTTCCTGAGCCTCGACGTACTTGGCGGTGGCTTCTTCAACGCTGGACGCCGCGGCGCCTTCCTTCAGGAGCGTGTCGAATGCCTCGCTGCTGTAGCCCTCGTAGTTCGAGCCGGCACCGGTCTGGTACAGCGGCGCAAGGAAGTTGTACAGCGACGGGTAGTCGGCCTGCCAGCCGGCGCGAGTAGCACCGGTCAGTGCCTGAGCGTCACGGTCTTCAAGTGCAGCGCCGAAGGTCGGGTACGGCTTGCCGACTGCGTCGATGCCGAGGGTGTTCTTGACGCTGTTGACGACGGCGTCGACCCAGACCTGGTGGGGTCCGTCGGCGTTGTAGGCGATGTCAAAGGTGCCGGTATACGGCGAGATGGCATCGGCTTCGGCCCAGAGTGCGACGGCCTCTTCGGGGTTGAATTCGAGCACTTCGGAACCCGCGAGGGAATCGGAGTAGCCATCGATAACCGGGGAGGTGAAGTCGGTGGCGGGGGTGCGGGTGTTCTGGAAGACGACGTCGGTGATCTCGGCGCGGTCAATGGCCATGGAGACGGCGGCGCGACGCAGCTTGCCCTCATCGCCGGACCAGTGCTCGAGGTAGTACGGCATGTTGAAGGCCTGGAATACCGCGGCGGGCTCGTTGATGAAGGTATCCGGGAAGTCCGACTCGTAGCTCGCGAGGGCGGATTCGGGGATGGCATCGAGCACGTCGAGGTCGCCGCCCTGCACGGCCGCGTAAGCGGCATCGAAGGAGGCATAGAAGATGATGGTTAATCCATCATTGGCAGGGGTGCGCACACCCGCGTAGTCCGGGTTGGTGACGAGTTCGATCTGCACCTCGTGCTCCCAGGCGTTCTCGCTCGCGAGCTCGTACGGGCCGTTGCCGATCGGGTTCTGACCAAAGGCATCCATGTCTTCGAAAGCAACCTCGGGCAGCGGCGAGTAGGCCGTGTAGCCGAGGCGGAGCGGCCAGTCGGCCTCGGTTCCGGCGAGCTCCACGGTAAACGTGGTGTCGTCGACGACCGTCAGGCCGGACATGGTCTCGGCAAGCGGCGAGGCAACGCGAAGAACGTTGCCGTCCTCGTCGGTCGCGCCGGTCGGGTCGTCGATCATGTTGGAGACGTCGGAGTAGCCGACGATGTTGTCGAAGAAGTAGGAGGAACCCTGCGCGTTGGTGGACAGCGCGCCATAGTTCCAGGCATCAACGAAGGACGATGCCGTGACGGGCTCGTCGTTGGTGAAAGTCCAGTCATCTTTCAGCGTGACGGTCCAGGTCGTGGCGTCGTCGGACTCGATTGACTCGGCGACCTCGTTCTGAATCTCGCCGTCGGCCGAGTACGAGACCAGGCCGGCGAAGATGGACGTGATGATCTTTCCGCCGCCCACCTCGGTGGTGTTGGTCGGGATCAGCGACATCTGCGGCTCGCTGCCGTTCGTCGTGATGATCGCGGTGCCGTCAGCCGATGTCGTTGATTCTCCAGCGCAACCCGAGAGCACGAGGGCTCCGGTCGACGCGAGAGCGATGGCAACAATGCCCATTCTCCTGATTTTCAATTCCTGCTCCAATGCACAAAAGGGCGCGTGACACCGCTCTTGACCGTGTCACGCGCCAATAGAGTCAACCCAATTTTGACCGCGAAAGCACCGGCGCAACATTGGGGGGTTGTTACGACCCTAGTTTGTTACTTATCCAGATTGGGCAATACGGTGAAAAATTTTACAGACGCGCAATCTATCTGACAACTATTGAGCGTCACATACTGTCATTTTGCACATATGTTGCGGGGCGGGTTTCGAACGGATGCTTCCCCCGCGATCGCGACGCGAGCGTCTGCGGATGCCGGGGTGGCAGGATAGGGCCATGCCGCCAGCATCCGCCCCGCACCGTTCCCGGCTCGGAAATTCACCGTTGTATTGGGAGATCGGCATAGTGCTCGCGCTGTCGCTCGGGGCGTCGGCCGTTTACTCGATCGTGTCGATCGTGGCCCGGCTCACCGATGTAACACCGCTCGCCGACCAATCAGCGACGATCAACGGCTCGCAGTCGCCGCGGGAGTGGCTCGACTTCACCTACCAGTTTCTCGGCATCACGTTCGGGCTCGCAGCGGTAGCGCTGGTGCTGTTTCTGCTCTGGAAGCCCGGGCAGAACCCGTTCACCCGGCTCGGCTTCGACCTGACCCGGCCAGGTAAGGACCTACTCGGCGGGTTCGGGCTGCTGCTCGTGATCGGTATTCCGGGGCTCGCGCTCTACCTGGCCGGGCGCGCCTTCGGCTTCACCGTGGCCGTCGTACCCTCACCGCTCGACACGTTCTGGTGGACCATCCCCATTCTCGTGTTCGCCGCACTGAAGGCGGCGCTGGTCGAGGAGATCATCGTGGTCGGCTACCTGTTCACCCGGCTGCGTGAGCTCGGCTGGTCGATCTGGACGATCATTCTGAGCTCAGCCGTGCTGCGTGGCAGCTACCACCTGTACCAGGGCGTCGGACCGTTCTTCGGCAACGTGGCCATGGGAGTCGTGTTCGGCTGGTGCTACACCCGCTGGGGGCGCACCATGCCGCTCGTGGTGACGCACTGGCTGCTCGACATTCTCTCGTTCGTCGGGTACCCGCTCGCGCTGGCCTGGTGGCCGGGACTGCTCGCCCCGGCCAGCTAGCCCCGTCCCCTACTCGAAGGCCTCGGGCGGCGGGCAGGCGCAGACCAGGTTGCGGTCGCCGTAGGCGTTGTCGATGCGACGGACCGAAGGCCAGTATTTGTTGCGCACGAGCGACGCCAGCGGATACACCGCCGTTGCCCGGTCGTAGGGATGCTCCCACTCCCCCTCGATCACGGACTGCGCGGTGTGCGGAGCGTTGTGCAGGGGGTTGTCGTCGGCGGGCCAGCGGCCGGCGGCGACGGCATCCGCTTCAGCCTTGATCGCGATCATGGCGTCGCAGAAGCGGTCGATTTCGCCGAGGTCTTCACTCTCGGTGGGCTCGACCATGAGCGTGCCGGCGACCGGAAAACTCATCGTCGGCGAGTGGAAGCCGTAGTCGACGAGGCGTTTGGCCACGTCGTCCACGCTGATCCCCGTGGCCGCGGTGAGCGGACGCAGGTCGAGGATGCACTCGTGTGCGACCAGGCCGTTTTCGCCGGAATAGAGCAGCGGGTAGCTGTTCTCCAGGCGCTTGGCGACGTAATTGGCCGCGAGCACTGCGGCGCCGGTAGCCTGCTTGAGGCCATCGATGCCCATCATGCGCACATACGCCCAGGAGATGGGCAGGATGCTCGGGCTGCCGTAGGGCGCGGCCGAGACCGGTCCGCCGGCGTGCACGACGGTGGCCGAGGCTCCCCCGCTGCCGAGCAGGTAATGCTCGTCACTCTGGGCAAGCGGATGCCCCGGCAGGAACGCCGCGAGGTGCGCCTTGGCCGCAACCGGGCCGACGCCCGGCCCGCCGCCGCCGTGCGGGATGCAGAAGGTTTTGTGCAGGTTCAGGTGGGAGACATCGCCGCCGAAATCGCCGTACCGCGCGAATCCGAGCAGCGCGTTGAGGTTGGCGCCGTCGACGTAAACCTGGCCACCGGCCGCGTGCACGGCCGCACAAATGGTGGCGACCTCGTGCTCATACACGCCGTGGGTGGACGGGTAGGTGATCATGAGCGCGGCCAGATCGGCGGCGTGCTCGGCGATCTTGGCGTGCAGATCGGTCAGGTCAACGTTGCCGAGCTCGTCGCAGGCCACGACCACGACACGCATGCCGGCCAGGGCAGCGGATGCCGCGTTGGTGCCGTGCGCGCTCGACGGGATCAGGCAGACCGTGCGGGCACTCTCCCCATTGGACTGGTGGTAGCCGCGAATGGCGAGCAGCCCGGCCAGTTCGCCCTGGCTGCCGGCGTTCGGCTGGAGCGACACAGAGTCGTAACCGGTGACATCCGTGAGCCAGGTTTCGAGCTGGCGCACCAGGTGCAGGTAGCCCTCGACGTCGGCGCGCGGTGCGAATGGGTGGATTCCGGCGAATTCGGGCCAGCTGACGGCCTCCATCTCGCTCGCCGCGTTGAGCTTCATGGTGCAGGAGCCGAGCGGGATCATGCCGCGGTCGAGCGCATAATCGTAGTCGGCGAGGCGCTTGAGGTAACGCATCATGCTGGTCTCGGAGCGGTGCGTGTTGAACACCGGGTGGGTGAGGAAATCGCTGGTGCGTTCGAGATCGGTCGGCAGCCCGTGCTGCACGGCGTCGAAGTCGACGTGGCCGAATGCCGAGCGGCCGCCGAACGCTCCGACGATATAAGAGAGGTCGGCAAGCGTGGTGGTCTCATCCACCGACACGCTGATGATGTTCTCATCGACCTGGTGCAGGTTGTAGCCGCTCGCGGCTGCCTTCGCGACGACCTCGGCGGCGCCCGCCGGCACGTTGATCCGGAACGTGTCAAAGAAGGCGTCGGTGAGCACGTCGACGTCGATCGCGCGCAGGGCGGCGACGAGGGCACCGGCCCGCTCGTGCACCCGGGTGGCGATCGTTTTCAGGCCCTCGGGCCCGTGGTAGACGGCATACATGCCGGCCATGACGGCGAGCAGCACCTGGGCGGTGCAGATGTTCGAGGTGGCTTTGTCGCGGCGAATGTGCTGTTCGCGTACCTGCAGGGCGAGGCGGTAGGCGGGGTGGCCGGTGGCGTCCACGCTCACTCCCACCAGGCGGCCGGGCAGCTGGCGTTCGAGTCCCTTGCGCACGGCCATGTAGCCGGCGTGCGGTCCGCCGAAGCCCATCGGCACACCGAAGCGCTGGCTGGTGCCGACGGCGACGTCGGCGCCGAGGTCGCCGGGCGATTTCAGCAGGGTGAGGGCGAGCAGGTCAGCGGCCACAACGGCGAGCGCCTTGTGTTCGTGCGCCAGGTCGATGACGCCCTCAGGGTTCCAGATGCGACCGGAGCTGGACGGGTACTGCACGAAGACACCGAAATAGTCGCCGAGATCCTCGGCCGTGGTCTGCTCGCTCAGGTCAACCTGGACGAGTTCGATGCCGAGTACGGCGGCGCGATTGGCGAGCAGCGCGTGCGTCTGGGGGAAGGCATCCGTGTCAACGATGAATCGGCGCGAGCCCGACTTGGACGCGCGCAGGGCGAGCAGCATGCCCTCGACGACTGCCGTTGACTCGTCGAGCATCGACGCGTTGGCCGTGGTCAGCCCGGTGAGGTCGGCGATCATGGTCTGAAAGTTGATGAGGGCTTCGAGCCGGCCCTGCGAGATTTCCGGCTGGTACGGCGTGTAGGCGGTGTACCAGCTGGGGTTTTCGAACACGTTGCGCTTGATCACGGCGGGCGTGAACGTATCGTAGTAGCCCTGGCCGATCATCGAGCGTTTGACCGTGTTGCGGCCGGCGAGGGCGCGCAACTCCGCGACGGCCTCGCTCTCGGTTGCGGCGGGCGGCAGGGCGCTGTCGCCGTCCTGCCGAAACAGGTCGGCGTGGATCGACGCGGGCATGGCGGCGGAGACGAGGTGTTCCACCGAGTCGTAGCCGAGCGTGGCGAGCATGTGGGACTGGGCGTCGGCATCCGTTCCGATGTGACGCTGAGTGAAAGCCTGGCTCATAGTGCGTCTACTCCCCGATCAGGGCGGAATACTCGGCAAAGCTGAGCAGCGTGGGGAGAGTCTCGAATTCGACCTTGATCAGCCAGCCCGCGCCGAAGGGGTCGCTGTTGACCAGTTCGGGGCTGTCCACGACGGCGTCGTTGGTTTCTGTGACGGTGCCGTTGACCGGAGCGAACAGTTCACCGACCGACTTGGTCGATTCGATTTCGCCGACGACCGTGCCGCTGGCGACGGTGCTGCCGACGCCCGGCAGTTCGACGAAAACGACGTCACCGAGCTTTTCGGCGGCATACGCGGTGATGCCGACGGTCGCGACGCTGCCGTCGACTAAAACCCATTCGTGCTCGGCGGTGTATTGAAGTTCGGACGGCTGAAGCGAAGATGTGTTTGTCATGGGATTGCCTTTCGCAGGGTGAGGGTCTACTTGACGCGCTTATAGAAGGGGAGCGAGGTGACGGTCGCCGGAATGCGGGTACCCCGCACGTCGACGTAGACCTCGGTGCCGAGACGGGCGAGGTCGGGGCTGACGTAGGCCATGGCGATCGGGTAACCGAGGGTCGGCGACAGGGCGCCGCTGGTGATGACGCCGTCGGCGTTTTCCGCGTCGACGCTGCGGAAGATCTCGTAGTCCGCGCGTCCGGCACGCTTGCCAGCGGCAATCAGACCGACCAAAACGGATGCCCCAGCCTCCGGCCCCGCAACGCTGGCCGCTCGGCCGACGAAGTCGTTCTCCTTCTTCAGGTTGACGACGCGGCCGAGTCCGGCCTGGACCGGGAAGGTGTTGAGGGTCAATTCGTGACCGTAAAGTGGCATGCCAGCCTCGAGGCGGAGGGTATCGCGGCTGGCCAGCCCAGCCGGCACCAGGCCTCGGTCGGCGCCGGCGACCACGAGTGCGTCCCAGAGTTCACGGGCCTGGTCGGCCGCGAGGTAGAGCTCGAAACCGTCTTCACCGGTGTACCCGGTGCGGGCGACCAGCAGCGGCTGGCCACGGAAGAAGGCATCCGTGATTCGGTAATACTTCATGAACAGCAGGTCGGTGCCGACGTCGGTGACACCGCCGGTGGCGCGCAGAATGGCGAGGGCGTTCGGACCCTGCACGGCGATCAGCGCGTAGTCGTCGCTCTGGTCAACGACGCTCACGGCGAAGCCTTCGGAACGGGCGAGCAACGCGTCGAACGCGGCGAATCGGTTGCCGGCGTTGGCCACAACCAGAAACTTGGTTTCATCGAGGCGGTAGACGACGAGATCGTCGATGATGCCGCCGTTCTCGGCCAGCAGCAGGCTGTACTTGGCCTGCCAGAGTTCGATACCCGAGAGCTCGCCGGCCAGCGCGTAGTCGAGGTAGGCGGCGGCATCCGTGCCTTCGACCAGAATTTCGGCCATGTGGGACAGGTCAAACAGGCCGGCCGCGTTGCGCACGGCGTGGTGCTCGGCGAGATCGCTGGAGTAGCGCACCGGCATCTGCCAGCCGGCGAAGTCGGTGAAGCTGGCACCGGCATCGACGTGCGCCTGGTGCAGCGGGGAGAAGCGTTCGGTATTTCGTGAATCGGTGGAGTCGGGGGTGCTGGAATCGGCCGTGGTCATGAGTTCTCCGGGTCACAGGGCGGTGTGTACGGCTCGTTTGAGCCGCGTGGGAACTCCCCCTCTGTCGCTCGTGCCTGAGAGCTTCACCAGCGCGGGCGCTGACTTTCACCGTGGGCGAGATTGTCAGGCACACACAATCTACTTTTCAGAGTGGCCAGTTCGATGCGGTACGAGTACCTGAGAGATTGTCGGGGAGGATTGCTCCTTCGGTGTTCGCACGCTGTCGCGCCGAACTCTCCCGCACCGTCCATATAGCCCGATATTCAGTTGTGGTAGCGCTCAGCCTAGCCCCACACTCCGCTGCTTCCGCGTCGATGGCTGTCCAGCAGGTGGGTATCGATCATGCCGATCGCCTCCATCAGGGCGAACATCGTGGTCGGTCCGACGAAGACGAAGCCGACCTTCTTGAGGGCTTTCGCGAGCGAAACGGATGCCTCGGAGCTGGTCGGCACGTCTGCCTGCGTTCGCGGCTGCGGGGTTTCGTTCGGCTGGAACCCCCAGACGAAGTCGACCAGTCCGCCCTGCTCGCGCAGCGCGACGGTGGCCTGGGCGTTGGTGATCGTCGCGCGAATCTTGAGGCGGTTGCGTACGATCGCCGCGTCGCTCAGCAGGCGTTCGACGTCGTCCTCGTCGAAGGCAGCGACCCGGTCAGGGTCGAAGTCGGCGAATGCCGCACGAAAACCGGGGCGCTTGCGCAGAATGATCGCCCAGGACAGCCCGGATTGGAACGCCTCGAGGCTGATGCGCTCGAACAGGGCGTGTTCAAAGCGCACCGGAATACCCCACTCGGTGTCGTAGTAGTCGCGGAGCATCGGGTCGACCGCAGCCCACCGGGGTCGGGCGAGGCCGTCGGGACCGACGATGGCGCCGGAGGCTGGTGGGATTTCTGTCATCCAGTCCATTAGAACACCGCTCGCCACAGGCGGCGGCCGAGGTGAGCGAGAGGACTAAAGTCGCAGCCAGAGCCAAGGAGACGTCTTCAATGCGCTCGGCGATCAGAGTGCGAACCTGGATTGGCTGCACATCCTGAGTCCGTACTTCTGGGCGTTCGGTGACAGCCCGCTGAGCACCGGGGTGAACGTGACGACGATCGTCGTGTTCTACGCCGTCTCGCTCCTACTGGCGGCGGCGGCAGCCATCGCCCTGCACCAACGCGACATCGGCGTGTGAGTCACTAGGAGTCTGCTGAACAACTTTGGGTGTGGTTTCGCTTTTTTTAAGGCGCGCCTGCCGGGGGTTGGCTCGTGGTCGTTAAGACTGGGGTGATGCAGGGTCGTGATGAT
>NZ_SOGF01000049.1:0-96220 GCF_004402355.1 Cryobacterium sp. TMS1-20-1
CGCTTCGACTCCGAACGCGGCCAGCTGTGGCTGCTCGCGCAGGCTGCGTTTGAGTTCGGCAAATCCTGGGAAGCGTGCCAGAGCGACGACGTGGTCCCACAACTCGACTGCTGAGTCCTCGTGCGGCAGGCGGCTGATCACCGGTCCGAAGAAGGCCGCACCGGTGGGTGGCTCGAAGTGGATGATGGGCGTGCCCACGTCTTTTCCCGTCAGCGAGAGTGCCTCGTCCGTCTCCTGCTGGATCTCGATGTCCCATGATTCGTCGTCGAGAGCTTCCACCAGCTCGAGCGGTAGGCCCGCCTCGGCGAGGATCGGCTCCGCAAACGCACGCGTCCCGCGGAGCTCACGCACCTCGCCCTCGCTCCGATGATCGTCTGGACCGGGGGCGGTGTCGAAGATGTGGGCCCCGAAGGCTGCGTACAGCGGCGCCATCGCCTCGCGGCCGTGCTCGGCGCGCGCGCGGGCGGCTACCCGCAAAAGCCGGAGCCCGGCGGTATGTCCTGCTTCGTACTCGGGAGGGAAGTGCGCGTCATAGTCGACGTGGGCGTTGATCAGGCGTAACGAGATGAACCGCCAGTCCACGGTGTAGTCGCGCTGCGCCTGCACCTGTCGCACCCACTTGCTGGTCATCCAGGCGAAGGGGCAAACCGGGTCGAAGTAGAAGTTGATGTCAGCGCCCATGCGTCCACCCTAGGTCAATGCCGGAAGCACGCCCAAGATGGACCGGGCGAGGTGGGCTCGACGGGCGCCTCGGGATGACGGATCGCTCGTAGCCCGCATTCGTTGTCGTGGTGCCTACACGGTAAGCGACCCGCTCCTCCACCTCGGGGAATGTCGTGCGAATGCGTTGGCGATCAGTGCCGACTGTGTCGCTACGTTAGATGAGGACGGGTTCGGGGCAACCGGTAGACTGACCGGGTCAAGCATCCGCTATCTCGGGGAGAATTCCACACGTGACCGCTGTTTCCAACACCTCTTCCCACGGCGTCGCCGACACCGTTTCCAATGCCATTGCGACGCCAGGGAAGGAGCAGCCCTACGGCGCGCTCGGGCTCAAGGCCGATGAGTACGCGAAGATTCGCGAGATTCTGGGCCGCCGCCCCACGTCGGGCGAGCTCGCCATGTACTCGGTGATGTGGAGCGAGCACTGCTCCTATAAAAGCTCGAAGATGTACCTGCGCCAGTTCGGCGACAAGGTCACCCCCGCCATGAAGAAGAACCTCATGGTCGGCATGGGCGAAAACGCCGGTGTGCTCGACGTCGGCGAAGGCTGGGCGGTCACCTTCAAGATCGAATCGCACAACCACCCCTCCTACATTGAGCCGTTCCAGGGCGCCGCGACCGGCGTCGGCGGCATCGTGCGCGACATCATCTCGATGGGCGCCCGCCCGGTCGCCGTGATGGACGCCCTCCGCTTTGGCGATATCAACGATCCAGACACAGCCCGTGTCGTGCACGGCGTCGTCAGCGGCATCAGCTTCTACGGCAACTGCCTCGGCCTGCCCAACATCGGCGGCGAAACCGTGTTCGACCGGGTCTACCAGGGCAACCCGCTGGTCAACGCGCTCTCGGTCGGCGTGCTGCGCCACGAAGATCTGCACCTCGCCAACGCCCGCGGCGTCGGCAATCAGGTCGTATTGTTTGGAGCCCGCACCGGCGGCGACGGCATCGGCGGGGCATCCATTCTCGCCTCGGACACGTTCAGCGCCGGCGGACCGACCAAGCGCCCCGCGGTGCAGGTCGGCGACCCGTTCGCCGAGAAGGTACTCATCGAGTGCTGCCTCGAGCTGTTTGCGGGCAAGCTCGTCGAGGGTATTCAGGACCTCGGCGCGGCCGGCATCAGCTGCGCCACTTCTGAGCTCGCCTCGAACGGTGACGGCGGCATGTTCATCGAACTCGAGAAGGTTCTGCTGCGCGACCCGACGCTCACCGCCGAAGAGATTCTGATGAGCGAGAGTCAGGAACGCATGATGGCGATCGTCACTCCCGAGAAGCTCGCGGGTTTTCTCGCCGTCACGAAGAAGTGGGACGTCGAGACCAGCGTGCTCGGCGAGGTCACCGACACCGGCCGACTGATCATCAACTGGCACGGCGAAGAAATCGTCAACGTGCTGCCGCGCACCGTGGCCGTCGACGGCCCGGTCTACGAGCGCCCGCTCGCCTACCCCACCTGGATCGACGCCCTACAGGCCGACACCGCCTCCGTGCTGCCCCGTGCACTCGACGGCGAGACCCTGCGCGAGCAGTTCCTCGACCTGCTCGGCTCGCCCAACCTGGCCGACCCGAGCTGGATCACCGACCAGTACGACCACTACGTGCAGGGCAACACGGCGCTATCCTTTCCCGACGACGGCGGCATGATCCGCGTCGACGAAGAGTCGGGCCTCGGCTTCGCGATCGCCACCGACGCCAACGGCCGCTACTGCCAGCTCGACCCGTACCGCGGCGCGCAGCTCGCCCTCGCCGAGGCGTACCGCAACGTCGCCGCGACCGGCGCCGTTCCGGCCGGGGTCAGCGACTGCCTCAACTTCGGCTCGCCCGAGAACCCCGAGGTCATGTGGCAGTTCCGTGAGGCCGTCACCGCCCTCGCCGACGGATGCCTCGAGCTGGAGATTCCTGTCACCGGCGGCAATGTCTCGTTCTACAACCAGACCGGCGACCAGCCGATCCACCCGACGCCGGTCGTGGCCGTGCTCGGCGTGATCGACGACGTCGCCCGCCGCATCCCCAGCGGCTGGCAGGACGACGGCCACAACATCTACCTGCTCGGCGAAACCCGCCTCGAGCTGGACGGCTCGGCCTGGGCCGGCGTCGTGCACGACCACCTCGGCGGCCGTCCGCCCGTCGTTGACCTCGGCAAGGAGAAGGCCCTCGCCGGCCTGCTGCACGCCGCGTCGAAGGAAGCCCTGATCGACAGCGCGCACGACCTCAGCGAGGGCGGGCTCGCCCAGGCCCTCGCCGAAGCCGTCATGCGCTTCGGCGTGGGCGCACGGGTCTGGCTGGGTGACATCTGCGGGCGCGACGGGGTGGACGCATCCACTGCCCTGTTCTCGGAGTCAGCCGGGCGAGTCATCGTCAGCGTGCCGCGCGAAGACGACGTGAAGTTCCTCGGCCTGTGTGCCGGCCGCTACATTCCGGTGCTGCGCATCGGCGTGACGGACAATACCCTGCACGCCCTGGAGGTGCAAGACGTCTTCACCGCGACTCTCTCCGAGATGCGCAATCGTCACCAATCCCGTCTCCCCGCCGCCTTCGCCTAACTCCCCAGCTCGCGAGAGCGCAAAAAGTGCCCGATTGAGAGGTTCAATCGGGCACGTTTTGCGCTCTCGCGAACCTTGCCAGGGGCTTGGGGTGTGGATAACTCTTGGGACTCGTTGAAGTTGGGTCACACTGTGGGCATGAATCGGTCTCACAGACTTCCACCGGACTTTGACGGACGTCCATTCAGCACGGCCGAGGGCAGTGGCGCCGGCCTATCCAAGAAGCGGATGCGGGCGTCCGACTTGGCGCATCCCTATCCGGCAACGCGCACCCCGCGTGGAAAGAACAACTCGGTAGACCTGCTCATCCACACCTACGCCCACCGCATGTCCGAATCAGACTTTTTCAGCCATGTGACTGCTGCTCGCGTGCACGGGCTCCCACTGCCGGACGCCGTCGAACGCACCAAAACCATTCATGTCTCAACCGAAGCACCCGCGCTGCGCGACCGGGTACGCGGGGTTCGCGGCCACCACGTCGCCCCCCAGACAGTTACCGTGGTTGACGTTCAGGGCCTGCACGTCACGAGTGCGGTCGACACCTGGTGCCAGCTGTCCACCATGCTTGGACTCGACGACTTGATCCGGATCGGCGACGCACTCATGCGCCGCAAGCATCCGTTCGCAACGACGCGCGACTTGCTCACCGCCGTTCGTCGCTATTCTGGCCTTGCCCCCGGTTAGTGGACACGGGTTAAGCGGCGAGTTGAACTTCCGCGGTCTCTGACGAGTATTGCAGTTCGAAGGTGACGGGGCTGACATCGCCGATCGAGGNAGGGCAGACGGGGTCGAAGTAGAAGTTGATGTCGGCATCCATACGTCCACCCTAGGTCAGTGCTGAAAACACGACCGAGATCGAAGTTTGGTCATCGCCGTGCCGGTAATACGGGCTCTGAGAGTCGTCACACGCTTCCTGACACCGTAGCCCTGATTCGAGCCTGCTTGGCGCGGATTGCTGGCGCGGACCTTGGATCGCCGTGCCCGCAAGGGGGACGACCTCCAGGCATCCCCCCGGGAAGCTGGCGGTTCCGACCGGGCGGAATTGCAACGGTGCCCGTTTGACTGTCCCGACATTAAGCGCGATGACCGGGCGTCATACGCACGAGGTCGAGGACGGCGTATCTCCACCGACGCAGGCGGGAGCCCTACGCGTGCACTGGCCGCCATGGAGGCCTCGGCGAACTCACGTATTCGGGTGCCGTACTTGAGCAAACGCCGGTCGTAGCAGGGGCGCGAGACCGAGCCCGAAGAGTCATCCAAAGTCTATGATTCTCAGATGTTCGAGGTCAGCCCAAGTGAATCGAAATGGATCGAGCACCACAGTAACGGCCGACGGGAGCAATCAACCGCCGCGGAATAAACGTTGGATAAATGTTGGATAAATGTTGAGTGCATCAAGTCCTGGCTTTTCCGCGTGAATTAAAGTCTTGATCAAAACAATTTAAGAGCGCGGAAATGGGAATTGAACCCGAAACCTACCGCCTACAATCGCTCCCCCGCGGACCTAAGTACCGCAGAATTCCGGACGTCGAAGGTCGCGTTTCCAGGAGAATTGCTCATTAAACGGTGAATAAACGGATAGTGCGTCAAGTCTTGCCCTTTCGGTACAGACAAGAAACCCTGATCAGATCAAATTTACAGTAGGGCGGCCGGGACTTGAACCCGGGACCGACGGTCTACGCCGGGGCCTTTTTGGCGCGAACCAATCGCGGATCCATACCTCGGCTGATCTCGACTTATCTCGATCTGATCAGGACCTTCTTGTGTGAGATGTCTGCAACATTACCTCAACACCTCGGCCCATCTCGGTGTGTCTCGAGGCAATAAACGTTGAATAAGCGTGCGCGCGTCAAGTCTTGAACGACAGCTCCGTCCTTCCTGTCGCACAACTCAGGGCGACCGCAGCAATAGGTGCACCTGTTCAACCACCAGATCGAACGCGAAGTCGTCGACGATCACCAGATCGACGGCGGTCATGGCGATCCGCCCGGGGTCTCGCAGCTGCACGGTTCAACCACCCAACACACGAAGGATCCCCCATTCCCGGTTGCGAGACACCGCCCTTTACTCGGCACATACCGCCCCCGTCGCAACCCGTAGCAAGCACAGCGCTAGGCTCTCCCCGTGACTGACGCTCATGACACCACAGGAGTCGCCGCATTCAATTCCAAGGTTCCGCCGCCGATCTGTACCGAATGTGAGCTGCCGATGGAGGAAGTCATGCACGGCCGCATCCATGAGTGGGCCTGCGTGCGTGACACCTGCCCCAAGCGTTTCCACCCCACGTTTGAGGAGCTCATCGACCCCGACCTGCTGATCGTCATGGGCCGGCCGGACTGCTACCGCTGCCATCCGCGACATGGCGCGTGTCGGGAACCTCGTGCGCTTTGAGTGCTCGAACCCGAATTGCAACGAATTATTGCGCCTGATCAGCGCCAAGAACAAGCGCGCCCGAGCCATCGCTGCGCAGGGCGCAGCAGCCGCCGTACTGCCTGGGGGACCCCGGCGTCACAGGAAGAGTCCGAAGCACGACGACCGCCCCGCGATCGACGGTCGCATCTGCACGCCACCCTGCCGCTCGATGACCCGCCGCTTATCAATCGATTCTATCTAGCAATACAGGTTGATACGGAAAGCCTTTGGCACTTCCGAGGGCTTATCGCACCGACAGGGCACCGTCACGGATTCTCTACGGCAGTGTCGAGCTGAGGTGGCCCATGCAATCACTCTCCCCCATCTTTCCGCCGACGAAGGTTTCGTCACCACTCAGGTCGTCAGTCAACCCAGATATCCACTTGAGAACGCACACCATGCAGCCCCAACTGAACCTGCACGAAAGATCCCACCGCGGCCGCAGCGGACTAAGACGTTTCGGGCCCGATTGGCACCAGCAGCGATCTCCCACCGAGAGCGGAACGCGAGAACGTCCCGTGGTCAGCTTCCCTCTGCACTAGATGACGTGTCAACGCATTTGCCGCCCCCATTCTTGGGATGAAAGCTCGAGGGCGAGCCCGCACCGCATCCCCGTTCCAGTTTTTGGCCAACTGCGCGGCCATCCGCAGTAGCTCATCCCAGACATCCACGAGTGCCTCACCCGCAGCGACTACACGAGGCATGTCGGCATACTCCGTCCTATCTCCAGAAATGTACGCAGATGAGAGTCGGAGAGGTCTCTTCCGCTCCGCTATCCAGGCCGTTGTCAGAGGTGCGTAAACGCGGTGGACGCTCGGGACTAGAACGCCCACACTCAATTGCAAGTCGCCCGCAGAAGTCGCGACCGCCTCTTCTGGTTTGAAATCGCCGAGTAGAGCGCCACAGATGTTGGCGGCGACAACGAGAGCGTCGGATTCGCACCATCCCCAGCCGTACCTCGCAAAGCCAAGCCATTTTTGTTCGGGATGCCCGGGGTTGAGGCAATATTTTCTTACCTTCACCTCAGTAGCTAAGAGATCGGGGTACTGATACGTGAGGTTGGGCAGGGTATAGGACGCGGTTTCGGTCGCGACGTCATAGCCACTTCGTCTCAACACGGTAGTCGTTCCAACTGCTTCCACGATCCGTTGAAGGGGCGTGAAAGGGGGATCAACCATGATTGAGGGTACGAGGTCGACTGGTATCCGCAACGTGCTGAGCGCCGGCTCGACGTAAATATCGCCTCCCGCCTCGAAGAAGAACCCGTCTGCGGTCTCGGACGCGCGAGTAGGCGCCCACACGAATTGGTTTCCATCGAAATGTGCGTTGTCTGGAAACTCCTCGTAGTCAGTGAGCACACGACCGTCAGCAATGATCTTCTTGAGAGGAAGTTGCTTCCACAGCATCAATCCGGCATGGGCGTCGAGCAACCCCCACCGCCAGGCTCCGATCAGGGCGTCGTACGATTTGCATAAGGCGATGAGGCAGTGCGCGACGTCGTCGGTGATATCCGAGAGAGATGTGCATTCGGCGCGGAGCACGTCGACGTAACTCAGGGCTTCAATCCCATCGACGGCCCTCACCTCACTGATCAACCGCCGTAGCGTGAGCAACTCTTGCCCTGGCAGCGTGCTTCGTTGCTCTGATCGAAGGCTTCGCCCAAACTCATTGTCGAACTGGGACATCGAAATCGCAGACCGTCGGCCGTTGGCGCCGAGTACTAGCCCAACTCTGACTAAACTGTCGCTACCTGCAGCCCCGCATTCTCGAGCGATCTGATCAATAAGTTCCCAATAGTCGACCTTCGATAGATCCACGAGCAGGCTTAAAGGCTCGCTCTGCGCAGTCGATCCGGTCGCTTCGATTGCTGGCTCCAAAATATTAACCATCGCTGATTCCCCACGTGTCTCCGCCAGAGGATGAAGGCCTCTGAACGCGACCTTAGAGGATAATCTGATCCCCGGAAGGACTTCGCCGGCGCCGACCGCCTCGCCTCCTACGCCATACTCCGCGCCGCCGCGAGGCCGACCATCGTCTCGCGGCTTGAAACACCAGATGAGGGCACCCCCGAACTGGCTTCACTGCTTCTGGTCTCTCCGCTCATTACCGCATGCCCCTGCCCCCGTACGTCGATAGGCTCGATCAGACGGCAAAGCCGTCATATATTGGGGAGAGTCTGTGCATATCACAAAGGTCGCTATTTCTGGTTTTCGCGGGCTAGAAACCGCTGTGGAGCTTGCAGATCCCCTGAGCTTGGTCGTGGGTGCAAACAATGCTGGAAAGACATCGTTGATCGATGCGCTGCGCTCAGCGCTCCAACCGTTTGCCGACGGGCATGGGAACCGCTGGATTGTGCCGAGTGATTTCACCAGGGTTCCGGGCGGCCAATCGCCAGCGGAAATAAAGATCAGTATCCAGTTCGCTGGCATCGAGCCGGGTGATAGAGGCCGACTCATTTCTATCCTGGCCCCTTCTCTGGGCGTAGGTGCGGCACGATTAACTCTCAGGTCGACTCTCAAACCAGATGGACGTCCAGCGACGAGATGGCTCGGCGGCGACTTAGACGACAACGAGGTCGAGACAATCGCACGCGAGGCGATTCGCTTCATATATATGCCCGCACTTCGCGACGTTTCGTCAGATCTGCGACCGGGACAGAATAATCGCCTTGCCAATCTCGTTTCGGCAAATGCGCCCGCAGGTGACAAAGACCGCGACGAGCTGATTGACATCATGACCACTGCCAACATCGAACTCGGAAAGGTTGATTCCATTGTGAAATCAGCCGCAGCAATCCAGGCCCGACTATCAGGCGTAACCGGGGACGGACCCTACTCGCAAGTTTCAGCGCTCAAGTTTGCCGAGCCCAAATTCGAGAAGATTATCTCAGGTTTGCAAGCGCTCGCTGGCGGCACTGATCCGATGACGCTCGCTGAGAACGGGCTCGGATACAACAACCTTCTCTATGTGTCTGTGCTTCTCGCTGTGCTCGAGACAGACACCAACGTCCCATTAAACGTACTTCTTGTTGAAGAGCCCGAGTCTCACCTGCATCCTCAGCTGCAGGCGTTACTCCTCCAATACCTGCAGAGCCTCACGGACACGAGGACTCAGGTAGTGGCGACTACGCATTCCCCCCAGTTCGCATCGTCGTCAAAGGTTGAGCGAATTACAGTCATGCGGCGACCGCGTGGCGAGGATAGCCCCACAGCGCACCCGCTCAAGGATGCACCGTTGACTCCACTCGCATTCGGGCACCTCCGCCGTTTCCTCGACGCGACGAAATCAATGATGCTCTTTGCGGAATCTGTAATTCTCGTCGAAGGCGTTGCGGAGTTGCTCCTGATGCCAGCTCTGGCGGCAAAGGGCGGAGTCTCCTTGGCCACACAAGGAGTAACAGTCGTCAGCGTGGATGGGCTCGCGTTCGACCCTTTCATTTCGGTATTCGAAGAAGGAGGGCTTCCGATTCGATGCGCCGTGATTTCAGATTCTGACCGCAAACCGGTTGAGAATGAGCCACATGACCAATTGCACGCAGACGAAGCAGACGAAGCTGACGAAGCTGACGAAGCTGGCTGGAAGATTTCAAATACCGCCGCGTCCCTTCTGAAACGAGAGTCTGGCCGGATATCAATACACCTTGCGGAACAAACATTCGAATGGGATCTAGCTCTTGCAAATTTCGCAGCGCCCACGACATTGCTACGTGCAGTCAAGAAGGTGAAGCCAGTTCTCGGCAAACGAATAGAAAAAGGGACTTTCGTTGACGGCGCCAAATTCGCGGACGCGGTCCTCGCCGCGGTGAGAGATGTCAAGGGCAGATTTGCCCAGGAACTCGTTGCAATCCTTGACGAGGAACCAAATGCCATGTTCACGGTCCCGAAGTATATTTCCTCTGCCATAGAGAGCGTGACGGTACCCGCCGATGGTATCGACGAGGCTGACGCAGCCGTTGAGGCTATCGATGAGTGACCGCGAACCTGGCAAATCCGCACCCTTCACTCCTCGGTTGTCCAAGGAGCAGACGGAGGCTCTGATCGGCGGCTCTAACCTATTCCTCAAAGCGTGTCCTGGCTCAGGGAAGACTCGAACGGTGGCAGCGCGAGTCGCTGCCGAGCTCAGCAACGACAAGACTCTCGCGATGCTTTCCTACACGAACGTGGGCGCCAGGGAAGTAGCCGCTGCGGTAGTTATCGACCACTCTGTAGTGCTGAAGGTCGAAGATTTTGTTGGCACGGTCCACGCATTCCTGAACAAATTCGTTCTCCATCCATTCGGACACCTGGTCACTCGGTCAGACGTATCGATGAGCATCGACCCTGACGAGGCCCAGGCGCGTATGCCTGTCGGGGTCAAGTCAGCGATGTTTGAGTTTCGCATGGATGGAACTATTCGTCACACGAAAGACAAGTACGTAAGTGATGCCCAACGAATGGCCATTACCAAGGCAAAACGCAAAGCGGGGCGAGAAGGCTATGTCAACTACAGCGACAGCATTTTTGTCTGCCGGCTGGTTCTGTCCCGTTACCCTGCCATCGCGGAGGCATTAGCCAAGAGGTTCGACGAAATTATTGTCGACGAGGCCCAGGACACCAGCGCAATGCAGCTTGAATGCCTGCGGCTCATCGCCCGCGCTGGATTGAAATCGCTCGTTCTAGTCGGTGATTATGATCAGACAATCTACGAGTTCATTGGTTCAAGCCCCGGGGGCTGCGACGGCCTTGCAACTGAGCTTGGTCTCAAAACCGTGGCGCTAAGTGAGAACTACCGCTCCTCCCAACTGATATGCGACATGACGGCGCGAATCAGAGGAGGTGGCCCGGCCGACAGGGCCACCGGCGAACACGCCTCCCTGCAAGTTGCTCCTAAACTCTTGCTCTATAAGGAGGGAGGCGAACGCCAACTGGTAGAGCAATTTGAATCGATCATTGTTGCGGCGGGGATTGCTGCAGAGTCGAAAGCCATTCTGATACGAACGGGTGCTGCTGCGAGCAAGATCAAGGGAACAGCTATTCGAACACCACTCGACTCACCGTTCAAGGAGTTCATAGATGTCGGCGCTACCGAGTTGGTCACCTTTGAGCAATACAAGAGCTTGGAGAGAGTTTTGGTCAAGCGAAGCTTCGGTCGCAATCATGGGCTATCGCTGGATCGTTCGCTAGTCCGCTCGCATGTTGCCGAGTTTGTGGATGATCTCCCCGAGTTGGAAGGGGACTTATTCACCTGGCTCGCTGAAGCTTCACGCTCACTTGATGCGCACGCGCAGGCACTCTCTCCCGCTACCACGACCCCCGTATCCACAGTTGAACCTCCCGAATCTTCAAAAGGGGTGACCGCTGATTTGTGGGTGGTTCCAGAGAACCCTGCGATCGGCGTCGACACCATCCACTCAGCAAAAGGACTGTCTATTGATGCAGTTATGCTCGTGGGCATGCCGAGGATGTACCAGTGGCCGACCGATGCCGAGAACTGGGCGGCCGGAATCGACGCCGTCGTCGGATTTCGACCGAACGAGGCCCTGCGCGTCGGGTACGTCGCACTGACTCGGGCGCGGCAACTAAACGTTCTGGCGCTTCCCTCCGACACCGACGAAGGGCTCATTGCGAGGTACGAGAGCGCCGGTTTTGAACGAACCAAATTTTGAAGTGATCAGCGACAACTTGGTGACTCACGAGGCGGTATTCCTTAACTGATTGCCGTCGGCGCGGCCATGAACAGGCCTGCCGACGTTTGAGGCAGCAGGTATGCGCAGGATAATCTGGCCTGAGCAATCGATCAGGCTGGCGTGCAGGACGGGCCCGATCGATTACGTACTGAATGACAAGTCAGCACTCCCCCTGCGCCCGAGCGCTTCACCTTCTGGTGCTCCGTCGTCGCCCGAAACGGCGTGCCGGCGCCATGATTCCTAACTTCGTCAGGTTTGGTAGGGCACCGGTCGTCTAGCGAATGGACAGCCGGTGAGTTCTCACTATCGCGTCCGGAGGAGCTTGGCGTGACGGCGCAATGTGTGACGCCGCCGCTCGGAGAACCTTTCGAGCACCCTCGATCGTCAGACTGGTCGTGGGCAAGTCCTCGAGGACGTCCTGCAGCGCCAGCTGCACGACTATCGACTCGACTGGCTCACTCGTCCGTCCTCGACGAGCCCGTGCCCGGCTCTCCATCGCCGCGTCGAGGTCATAGCGCGCACTATTGCGGTGCACATACACAACGACCGTTTACACGAAATGGTCAAACTGGCGTTGGCGCTCGTCGCGCCGCATCTCGGCCTTCGTGCTTCGCACAGCGGCTGCGACGTCATGGCTGGTCAGGAGATCGATGCGGCGCATCCGTTCTGTGACGATCTCGACGCCTCGGGCGTACAAGATAGTCTCGACCGGAACGGGCGGGAGCCCAATGCGCGCCCGGGTCTCCACGTAGGCTTTGGCGAACTCGCGCATGCGAGCGCCGTTCTTGAGCATGTGCTCGGTCAGTGATTCGGCGAAAACCGTGAACTGCCGTAGGTGCTCGGGCCGCGACAGGTCATTGAAATAGACGTCGGCCTCGCGCTCGTGTACACGCCGCTCGGCGGCCGTCGTCGGATGGAGTCGCTTCGGCGGGAGGCCGGCCCGCCTCAGACTGCGCTTGAGTCGTCTCGCCGCGGCGTTGACTTCCAGTTCCGACTGGTAAGTCCCCGGGTCGCTACGCCGGGTGCGCTGCAACTCAGCACGGCGCTCCTTGTTGCGGGCGGCCCACTCCTTGCTGATCTGCTTCGTGCGGTCGGGGTCCGCATCCCGTCGGGCTGCGGCCCGGGCATTCACCTCGTCGCGGTGGGAGTCGTAGTAGCGGTTGTAATATTCCCTGACTTTTGCGCGGTTCTCATCCATCCACCGCTGCTGGTACTGGCGCCGGCGATCGGGGTGCGCTTCCCGCCAGCGTTTCGCCCGCTCTCTCCCCCGGGCACGCCGTTCCGACTCGCGGTGTCGCCGCGCCGTAGCCCGACGCACCGAGTCGCGATTGATCTGCCGAGCGCGCTCAAGGTGGTCCGCCCGCCACAGCCGATTCATCTCCCGGATCCGGTCCCGATTCGCTGCCACATACTGACGCCGCTTGTCAGCCTCGTCATCGACAGACGGATGCTCCGCCAGCGACTTCCTCGGTGCCGCGCCTTTCTCAGATAAGTCGTTCATGATCATCACTACGCATCAGGCGACGGGGCCAGCTCGATGACCAGAGCAAGGAGTTCCGAGCGATGCGCCGACGGATTCGTAATCACACGCCCGAGAACGACTCGAAGCCGTTCGGCGTCCTCGTCGGAGACCCCAGCAACCGGCTCCAGGCAATACGCGATGTCGTTCTCAAGGCTGTAGTCGCCATCGTCCACCGCGATCTCCGGATAGTAGAAGAGCGAAGCGAGCGCGGTGCGACTGAGCAGATCATCGAACTGTTCTTGGGGGATCGTCATGCTGAAGCCTCCTACTGGTCGACGTGTGTGAGCCAATACTGCCCGAACAAGAGGTACGCCGCTGGTGACTGGCCGAGCGAACCTGACCGAGTTCTGTGCCAGCTCAGGCTCGACGCGACGTGAGCACCGGCTCCTCAAATCGCTCCCGACCGACACCTTCGCCGAGAACCGCCCGCGCCGCCCGACGCCGCGCGTTGGCCTCGCGTCCAAGCACCCACAGCAGACGAATCAAGGTCACGGGTCCGGCGACGAGAAACTTCAGCGCGTTCCACACGAAGATCAGCACGAGCAAGTTGAACCAGCCGGAGCCGCCGTCTTCGGCCAGGCCGGTGCAGAACACGGCAGCGAGTGCATACGGCACCGCGAGAAGCATCGCCGGTACGCCCCACTTGAGACCGCGTCGAGTGCGGAGCGCGTCGAGCAGGATGTTGGTCGGCATCAACCCGCGCAGCGCGTAGTGAATGCGGGCAGTGACGCCCAAGATGAGTCCGAACATGATGCAGCCTTCCAGAAGTTCAGCAACAAGAAACTTGAAAGGACTGCCCGCCGAACGGGAGTCATGCCATCACACCGAGCGATGGCGCGAATAGAGGTTGCCTGACACCATTTTAGAACCGGATGCCCGCCCGCGGAAGCCCTAAATTGACGGCGGGTCGGGGCGCGTCTTGGGTGTGGCGTTTTTCCGTGACGCGCTGCGCAGCCTCGAGCGCCGCACGCGCATGGGCAGCGTCGAGTTTCTGTGCCGTCGATTCCGGTACCGCACCGAGCGGCCTGGCACCAACGATGCCGTAGCGATCCCGGTAGGCCGCGACCGCGCATCGGTTTTGGTGCCACGCGACGGCTGCCGCCCCCGCGTGGCAACCCGAGCGCTCGAGTCCACGGCTCCCCCGCGAGCAACGCCTCGTCAAGCACGGCGCTCGCTCGCGACTCGATCAGGTCGCTACGCTCAACCAACGCCTGGTGCATGGCGGCATCCATTGGCCCGATCGCACGAGGGATCAGCCCGGCGACCAGGCACGGCGCGCGACGCCACCGTCCCGAGACACGACCGCTGCTACTCGGGCTCGCAGGACCGCCGCGATGTCCTGGGCATCCTCAAACCCGTGCGCCTCAACCACTGTTGTCGCCGGGCTTCCTCCCTGCCAGCACACCCGCGTCGCGGAGCTTGCGCCATTCGGTGATCTGCGAGGAATAGATCCCCTGTTCCCGCAGATACGCCCCGCCCGGCTGTTCTGAATGGCGGCCTCGTGGGCGGCCAGATGATCAAGTTTCTGTGCCGGGGTGAATGACTTTCTCGAGGTCGGACCGCCGGCTCGGGGTCCGGGAGGACTCACATGACTATCGTCGCGCGCGGCGATCAAAGACGGGCTGGACATCGTGGGTGATTTCCTGGTTCACGCCCTTCGTCATGCGGCGGACTTGCTGTTAGCTACTGGCCTCACCCAACCCTGACGGAGGGGATGCGGGGACTCAGCCTCTCAACCGGACCGACCATCAGCCAGCGCACCCAGATTGACGCCAAGTGTCTCCTCGACAAACGCGATGGTCTTGGGCTGGGCATCAAGTGATGCCCGTACGAGCTGCGATGTGAAAAGCCCGCTTCGTGGTAGCCATTTGGCGCCCTGCCTGTCGACTGTTGCTACCCAATCCACTGCAACTAGGTACTCACAAATCGCGAAGTCACTGGCGTCGTGTGCAATATTCGGCTCAGCGAGTTCACATTCGGCAAGCAGGATGCCTTTGCTCCGATAATCGGCGTATGGAACTGCCGGTGACCGCACGACGCCCACACCCACGTAACCCGCACCTTTGAGATAGGCGACGACCACGTCACCTACTTCGAGCCCGCGAATTGGATCACTCCACTTTGGATCGCCACCGGCGGCAAGAAATCCGAACTGTCGGCAATCATCCCAGTTGCGGGTCTCACCCTCGCCAACATTGATGTAGTAAATACCGTTTTCGAAGTCGAAACGCGCGAGTCTCTTGTGGAACGTATCCGGTGGTCGAAATCGGCCAACATATCGACCAGACGCAACATTAGTAAGTGTCCGGCCCAACTTCCAAATAAGCGTGGTCTCAACCATCAGCGCTTCCTCCGAAGTGAGCCCTTTGGCGATAATCCGAATAATGGGCTCCAGCCCTTCTTTCTGGATCGCCTTGATACGGGCAACCTTTACAGAATCACCGACATCTTGAAGGTGCGCGTGGCTCCGAGACCCTGTTCCTTTGCCGTAGTAGAACTCTTCGAAGTTGCGCGGATCAATGTACACGTAGACGTAAAAGCGATCGGTCACATTCACAGTATTCACCCTTCCCGTTACAAGCCACGACATTGCATACATCCGATGAGGAAACTGACGCCGAGTGGTGATGAGGGGCTCGTTGCAGCTGTCACGTCCCCCGTCGTGGTGGAAATTCTCGACACCGTATATTCAACCAAACTCACGATCTGGTTACCCATTCCGTCGCCTGGGTCGTGAGAGTCGGCCTGGGTGCCTCGTAGACTCGGCCTTCTGCGGCGAGCCGTTGCGCTGCGGCGAGAGCGGCATGAGCGCGAGCGGCATCGAGCTTCTGTGCCGTCGATTCCGGTACCGCACCAAGCGGCCTGGCACCAACGATGCCGTAGCGGTCCCGGTATGCCGCGACAGCGCATCCGCTTCGGTGCCATGCGACAGCAGCTGATCCCCGCGGCGCGGTACCGAGGGCTCGAGTCCAGGGCTCCACCGCGAGCAGCGCTTGATCGAGCACAGCGCTCGCTCGCGACTCGATCAGGTCGGCGCGCTCAACCAACGCCTGATGCATTGCGGCGTCCATTGGCCCGATCGCACGAGGGATCAGCCCGGCGACAAGGCGCGGAGCGCGACGCGATCGCCCTGCTCCGCCGTCCCGAGACAGGACCGCTGCCACTCGGGCTCGCAGAACCGCCGCGATATCCTGGGCGTCGTCGAACCCGCGCGCCGCAACCACGCGCGGCAGCAGGTTCACAATGTCGACAAAGTGCGCCTCGGCTCGCCGGAGCTCCGCGGTGAACGGCCCGAAGGCATCCGAGCGGATGACCGCGTCGGCCTGGCCGGGTGAGAGCCCGCACGCGCGCACCACCGACACCCACCGGTCGTGCTGCGCAGCCGCCGCAATCGTCTCGTACTCCGCAGCGAGTTGCGCCACAGATCCCCACGCATCTTGCTCAGCAGCGATCGTCTCGTGCGCAGACATCTCGGCACCGACGTGCCGCAGAATGCCGAAGAGGATGCTGCGCACGGTCACGTCGCCATCGTCACCGCGGCGCGGCCCGACGTGGGCTACATCGGGCCGGTCAACGGCGACGTAGGCGGTGTTCGCCTCGCGACCCCGCGTCATCGAGACGTAGAGGTTCTCGCGCGGCATGCTCGACGCGACGACGACGTGCGCGGTATCAGTCGTGATTCCCTGCGCTCGGTGGGAGGTGACCGCGTAGCCAAGTTCGACGTGGTCTCTGACGTACTCGGCGGGAAGCCGCACCGTGCTCCCCCACCGACGACCGTGCCGCCGTACTTCAACCGACCCGTTCCGATGCACGTCGATAACGGCCCACCTGTCCCCGTTGCGCACCCAGGTTCGGGACGCATAGAGCCGGCGATCGTTCCGGCGGGTGATCACCGTGTCCCCGGCTGCGGCCCGGGTTCCGTCATGAAGCGCGACTTCGCGCAGCGCATCGACCTGACCCTCCAAAATAAGTTCCGTTCGAGCGCGCACATTCAGTGATGCAACCGCCTCGTTCGAGTCGCTGATCAGCACGGTCTCCTTGCCGGCCCGGGTGTCTGCGCGCCAGGCCTCGTAGGCGGCATCCGCCATCGCTTCGGTGGTGCCATCGCGCAGGCGGTCGTGCACGCCATAAAGGTCGATCACCTCGGGGTTGCCCTGACGCAGCCCGAGGGACGCCGTCTTCTCCCACTCGTGCACGAACCGGTGCACGTCAATGAGCTCGGGCGCATCCGGTCGATCATGCACCAGCATCGAAAACGCGCCGCCAGCATCGACCGACTGTAGTTGGGCGTAGTCGCCCACCAGCAAAACTTTCGCGCCGGCATTCGCGGCAAGCGCGGTGATTCGATCCAAGGGCAGCGTGCCCGCCAGCGATGCTTCGTCGATGATCACGAGCTGACCGGCTCGGAACGTCTCTCCGTGGTCGAGATGGGTCTGCCACCATTTCGCCAGGTTCTCAGTCGTGATTCCGAGGTCCGTCGCCAGTACGGTCGCGGCGGCAGCCGAGGGTGCAAGGCCGACCACAGAGCCCGCACTGTGCGCCTCCTCCCAGGCCAGCCGAAGCACGCACATGGCCGTCGTCTTGCCTGCGCCAGCCGGCCCCACGAGCACATCAATCACTCGACCCGAGCCGACGATCGACACCAGCGCCGTGAGCTGGTCGTCGGCGAGCACTCCCCCGCCCGGCAGCTTCGTGCGGGCGGCCGACCGTAGTGTCGTCGCCGCGACTCGTGGTCCGGTCGTCTCAGCGGCCCGCTCGAGCAGCCGAGACTCCGCGTCGAGCAACTCAGTCGAGGTGAACACGATGGAATGCTTCGGATGAAAGACAGACGTGAGGTCATCACGTTGGAAGGCGGCAGGGCTCGAGGCGAGCTCGGGTGGCGTAATGCGCAAGGATGCGCGCTCGGCGGCATCCGTTATGAGCCCGACGACAGCCTCTCGATCCGAAGCAGATGCGAAGCGGTACTGCATCGTTTGGCGCGCGGCCTCGGCCGTCAGGTTCCAGTGCCGCCAGGTGGCGCGCTTCTCACTGACGGCCGTCGTCACGCTCAACGCCAACGCATCAATCGCCTCGCGCGGCACGTCCTCTGCGCGCAGCACGCGCACGGGCGGGTGAGCGGATGCCGCACTCGCCAACGCCGACGCATCGCGCCCAAGCACGAGCCTGGCGCGTTCTCGCCACGCCGCCGTGAGCTCCGCCAGTGAGTGCACTTGCTTGACCGGTCGAGTGGAAAGTGTGGCCTGCGCGCGCAGCTTCATGATGGTTACCGGGTTCGGACGACGCCCGTGGCTCGCCACGTATGCCTCGATCAATCGGTCCGTCTCCACATCGATGTGCCGGGACCTCGACGAGAATTCCGCAACAAGCGCTTCCGGAACATAACGGATCGCCCACGCGGGGTGGCGATCCCGACCGCGCTCCCGCTTCTCCCACTGCACGCCGAGCGAACGCGTGAGCGCGTCGGCGAACAGGGTCTCGTGCAGTTCGGAGAGCGCAACCACGGCCTCATGCATCGGTCGACCATCGAGCGAGCGCCACTTGCCGTCGAGCACGGTCTGCACCTTGTTGCTGATCACCACGTGCGTGTGCAGATGAGGGTCGCCGGCCCGACTGTCGAAGTGGTCGAAGGCGGTCGCGATCAGGCCGGTCACATCGACTTGCGCAACGGCGCCGCCCTGCGCCGTCGTGCCGGTGCGCGTCGCCGCAACCTCGCGCTCCATGAACGCGATCACCTCCGCAACCGCCGCGTGGTGAGCCTCCGCGATCCGCGCCTGCGTGGGTGCGTCGGTAATACCCCAGAGCACGCTCGCCGACTTCGGAATCGAGAACGTGAAGTCGTAGCCGGCCACGGCGCGCCGCCGCCGACCCGCTGATTCCTCCGGGGCGCGTGAGGCGGAAGCTGATGTTCCCTCGCTGAGGTCCTGCTCGACACGGTCCTGACTCCGGCCGAGGGCGGCTCGATCTCCGGCGGTCCGATACACCGGGTACGCCCGCCCGAGAGCTTCACCTGTTACCGGGTCGCGGCCCAATCCGATTAGAAGCTGCAGCTGCTCTTCCGTGACGACGTCGCCCTCGATGACGAGACCGCCGCCGAGACCCGGAAGTCCACTGCCCATCCACCGGCCCGGCGGCGTTCCCTGCGCGGTGTAGTACCGAGTGAGCGGCGTCGATAGCGAGCGATTTCCGTCGCCGGCAGCCACGGTGCGCAGCAGATACTTGTACCCGTTGCCGGCACTCATTACCCGCATCGACACCGTCACCGCGCGCACCTCCGCTTTCGTCACGGAGGTGCGCCGCCTCGATCTGCAAGAGGCGTGGTGATTCAGGATTGGCAGATCACTCGTCTAGCGCCTTGAGAAGCGCGTCCTGGGCGTCGCTGTAGAAGATGAATGAGACCTTCGTCGCGACTTCGTCGCTGACGTCCAGGAGTTGACGGCGTGCGGACACCGGTAGCAGAAGAGCTGAGGCGCCCTTCTCCATCGCGTGCTCGGCGAGCGCCGCGGCGTTTAGTACCGTCTCGACCCCACCGCCGAGGGTCAGGTTGCCGACTGTAATCAGCCCGCCACGCACCGACCGCTGAAGCATCGCGGAGGCAAGCGCGAGGAGGATCGGGAGGCCGAGGCCGGCTCCGGTCTTGGCAGCATCGAGGGCTCGGACCTGAGCAGTGAGGTTGTGCTCTCGGGGGTCGCGATCGCCCACGAGTTGTCTCGCTTGGGCGACGAGGTTCTGCTCGGCGACCTTAAAGCTCTCGCGGAGCGTGGCAGGCGCGGCCTGGTTGAGCAGCCCGCGTGCGCCCGAGCCGGGCGTGTCAGCCGCCTCGATCCTGTAGAGCCCGGGGCCGGCATCGCCGCTGCCTTCGGAAATGGCCCAGACTTGACCTGGCGGCAGCGGGTCGATGCCGATCGAGTCGGGACTCGCCAGCTCGGGGGTCGAGACGAACTGCTCGACGCCCTCACCGAGGCGGTAGCCGAACTGCGTGTTCCGGAATTCGGCGGCACCGATACGCCGCTGCTGCTCCTTGACGCGACGACGGGACTCTAGCGCGATGCGCACCGCCCATTCGAGGTCTTCGTCGGAGATAGCGGACTCCGCGTCGGGATACAGTAGCTTGAGCAGCCCGTCGACGGTCTTGTTCACCGCCGAGAGGTCACGGCCAGACAACGCGTCGGAGTAGTTCACGCGACCTTGGATCGACGTAAGCCGCGACTGCTCCCGGAGTCGCGACCAGCACTCGGAGAGAAAGTCGCTCACGAGTCCGAAATGGTGGGTGAAGTACGTGGGATTGAGCTGCGGCACGTCCCAGCCCGGTAGGTAGGCGTGGATGCGGTCCATGAACGCTGTGTCGTCTCGCATCTCCGGCGGCAGGGGCGAGAGCAAATGGCCGATGCGCTGCTGATGAGCGACATCAACGTCGAAGTTGCCAACCAACACGATCGAGCCGTCAGCACGGATAGACTCACGGCCGCGGGAGAACTCGCCCGACTCCATGTAGCCCTTCATGATGTTGACGCCGTCCTTCTGATCGAAGGAGACGCCGGAGACCTCGTCGAAGCAGACCACGTCGTACTGCGCGACGAGGCCGCGCTGGCCCGTCGCGTTATTTACGAACATGCGGGCGACAGTCGCCTTGCCGCCTGAGATCAGATGCGCGTAAGGCGATACCTGCTGGAACAGGTGCGACTTGCCCGTGCCGCGCGGTCCCAGTTCCACCATGTTGAAGTTTCGCTGCACAAACGGAACCATCCGAAGCAGGAGCACGTCCTGCTCACGGTCGCTGAGCTGCGCGGGCTCGAATCCCACCGATCGAAGCAGCAGGTGCTTCCACTGCTGGGTCGTGAACCGTGAGCGGCCTTCGGCCATGCGCGAGAGCGTGTCACGAGTCGAGAGCTGGATGGGGCGCAGCGAGCCGATGGCGAAGGGTTTGCCGTTATTCTCCTCCGCGATCGCAGCGTCGTAGAACAGGTCGACCTCGGCGTAAAAGCCACCAGTAAGCATGCGCTCGTTGTCGCGGACGACGGCGTCGTCGATGCGCACGTCGCGGAGTCCGAGGCTCGGCAATTCGGCGACGTAGGCGTTCGACTTTGCGTCGAGCCGGGCCTTGACGAGATCGATGAGCTTGACGGTCATGCGCTCGCGAGCGCGTGACTTGAACAGTTCCTCCTCGCCCGCCCTCACTGTGCGGTCAGCGAGGAGCCGTCGCACGACCTGGAGTCCCTCTTCGATCTCCTCCGGATCAGTCGTGGCGCAGTAGCGCCCGATGAGGAACTCGCCCACGTAGGTTGGGACGGGATACGCCCCCTTGAACTGTTGCGCAAGATCCTTGCGGACGACGTACCCCTCGAACGCCGAACCTGCGATCTCATCGATCTCGTCTAGCGTGATCGCCTCGGTCATTCGGTGCCTCCCACCGTGGTTTGTCCTTGGGCTAGAACCCCACCGTCTGAGTCGAGAAGCACGACCCACGCGGCTGTCCCTCCGGGGGCCTGTTCTTCATCGACGAGCACTTTGACCTCGCCCGGCTCGGCGGGCGATTTCGGACCGCCCACGACGCTTGAAGCGTCGGCGGGGCGGAGCCGGATCTCGGCGACGATGTCGGCCTCCGCAGGGCTGTAGTCGAGGCGGCATCGCTGTCCGGTCCACCGGACGGCCTCAACCTTGACGGGCGTAACGGCCGTATCGCCGCGCGTCACCGTGACGACCGGAATCACACACTCTTGGAGGCTCAAACCACCGTGCTCGTAGAGGCGGCCCGCCTCGAACGCAGCGGCTCCTGGCGCGCTCGCCATGTCAACGGACGAGTCCCAGGTCCATGGCAGGGTCGGGAAGTCCGGGCGCGCCGCTGTGGCCTTCAACCGAGCCACACGCGGCTTGCGCGCCGCGTCCCCTTCCGTGACCTGCAACGGCAGAGTGACTTTCTGCGCAGCCTGGCCTGACAAGAGGAACCCGTGATCGGTGACTATGACGACCTTCCGCCACCCCGCGTCGAGCAGCCCGCGAACACGCTCCGCAACGAGGTCGAGCTGCCGATCGACGAGGTCCGCGAGTGCATGTCCGTGGGAATGGCCAAGCGAGTCGATCGAGTTTGTCTGTGTCCATGCCTTTCTGGTCGGATCTCCGACCTCGGCGGCGTCCCATTCGAGGAACTGAACACCCGCACTCGCGAGTGCCGAGCGCAGGACCGCGCCCTTGAGGGATCGGCCCTGGTCGTCGGCCGCGTCGAAAGCGGTTCCGCCGCTCACGGTGATTGCGATGGGGGCGACCGCCGGCTGCCCGGTCGGCGTCACGCTGGGGAATGCGGCCAACCGAGTCTCTACGGCGGCGTCGAGCGGTGACAGCCGCCGAGCGAGGCGTGTAGCCAGGTCGAAGCGAAGCGCGTCGACGTAGACGACGGCAGTTCCCGCTCCGATGTCGAGGCCGGTTCGCCCGTGATAATTGGTCACAGCCGCCTTCTGGAAGACCCGCGCGGACTCGTCGACCCAGGGGTCGTAGAGCGCGCCAAGCGCAGTGGCCACTGCGGCCCGGTCTTGCGCGGTCTTGGCCGCCGCGATCGCTCGCAGAGCGAGGTCGTCGATAACGTGCCCTTCATCGCAATACCATGCAACCTGAGCCTTGAGGTCTGACGACGACGCGGCGGTCGCTACACGATCAGCCAGTTCGGCGAGGTGTCCAACAGCCAGCGCGAGCGATGCCTGCCCGAGGGCCGCCCAGACGTTGTCTTCACGCGCCGAGTGTGCGGCAGTGAGTTCGACGATCCGGCCATGCGGGTCTTGATGAATCGCGAGCACTCCGAGCGCATTACGCAATGCCTCTTCCTGGTCGCGATTCCATGAGGGCCACGAGTCAGGATGCGGGTCGGTGTCTCCGAATAGCGGCACGACAGAGGGGCGTGTCTGGTCGAGCAGGCCGGGGATGTTCGGATAGCGCGCTGGGTTCTCCGCGAACCGCTGCCAGACAGCATTCCATTCGCCCGCCCGGCCTCCGAGCTGGCTGGCCGCGGTGAGCGCGCCGTCCTTCTCAGGGCTGAACCCGTAGACGGACTTGCAGGAAGCAATCAGAGCCTGCCATCGCGCGCCTTCGAGCGAGGCCTGCACCGCGTAAGGCTCATTCATCCATTCGAGGAGGGTACGCACCGAGTCATCGAGAACGAAGTGGTGCAGGCGCGACGAGTCGAGTCGGCCCATGCGCTTGAGGTCGTCGATGTCCTCGAAGAGGAACTTGTCCAGTACCTGCGTGAGGGCGGATCTCGTCGCGGCGTCGCCAGCGAGGTCGAGCCCTGCACCCTGCTTTGACGTGAGGAACGAGTGCGGCGTCCACGGCGTCTGGCCGTGGGCGGAGGGCCACCAGTTGGAGCGGATCGCGACCTCGGCGAGCGGCGCCAGTGAGTCATTGAGAGCCGATGCCTCGGCCACGGAACTTCGGCTGACACCAGGCAGGTAGATCACCCACGGGTTACGTTCGTCCCGTTCGGCGAGATGAGCCGGTAGTTCCGCTAACTCGGGCGAGGCAAGAACGGCTCGAAGCCAGAGCGCCGGGCCCTGCGCAGAGTCGGGGTCATACTCGCCGAGCACGAGGATGGGCACCGCCTCCTGAAGGCTGCGGATCACCGGTTCCCATGTGCGCTCGGGGTCGGCCCACAGAACGGCTGCAGGAGCGGAGTTCGCCCCCGCGTTGAAGGCTGCGGCATCACGCAGGGCTTTGGCGACCACGGCACGAACGAGCGTCATTCGGCAACCTCCGTCTGTCGCCGAGCTGCGCGACGCTCATCGAGCGTCGGGTGCAAGTCGTTGTCACGCTCTGAACCATCCGGGTTTGTTCCTCGGTCCTTCCGCCAGTGAACGTTGACCTTCGTGCGAAGCACATCAGCGGTCACAAACGGACGGATGTTCAGGCGGACTCCGTCGTCGACGTCGGGCTCCCACCCAAGAGTCTGCTCGGCCATCGCTTTCCATCGGACGTACACGTCGTAAGGCGGCGCTCCTTCGAGGATGAGTTTGAGCCTGCGCTGGAGGTCCTCAGCGGAGGCCAGGCGTGCATCGGCACCCGCCCTTTCTGCAAGGGCCTCATGCTTCTGTCGGTCGATCCACGCGCCGAGAGATGTGAAGGTCAACTTCTCCAGCATCCGTCGGTCGAGCTTGTGATAGTTGACGATCGCCGAGAATCCGTCCTTCCGACCATCCCAGATATGCCAAAGGAACGGACGGTTGTCGAAAACCTTGACGTGCTGGGCGAAGAACGAGTCTCGAAGCCAGTCTTCGAGCCGCCCGTTCTTGCCGCCCGCGTCGGTCGTGAGCTTTCGCTCGAGTGCACTCGACCAGTGACTGCCATACGCAACCGCAAGCAACTCGCGCAGACGAGTAGCGAGATCCGGTTCACTGGGCAGAGCTACCAGCGCGGCGATGCCATCTGAGTCAGCCAGGCGGTCTAGTGCATCGTCACCGGACTCGGGCCACCTGTACCCGAGAAGCCGGGCCACCGCGACCTGAAGCGGATGTGATGCGGTCGGGACATGTCCATCGAACAACCATTGCGCTGGGTTTTCCCATGAACTACTTGAGACGCCATCAGGGAACAACTCAACTGCCTCTGCTTGCCACTCCATCGGGTCAAACGGGAGTTGTAGCAGAGTCTGCGGCGAGGTCAACTTCCAGGTCGGGCTGATTTTCGCGAGTTCTGATTTCAGCCCACCCGACACCGCGAATGCAGCCAGCGGCAAGAGGTCTCGCTGGTTATTGGGAACGATCGCGAAGCAACTTGAGTCATACATCTCGCCTTGGTAAATGCCTGTTCGCGCTCCGATCTGACTTACGACAACACCACTTCTTCCCCATAGCGGCTTACCCCGTCGCCAGTTCTGAGCCGCGTGGTTGAGGTGCTTCACCGAATCGGCAAGTATAGCCATATCGCCAGTCTCGTTCTCCCAGAGAACAATCTTCTGTCGACCGGTGAAGGATCTATCTCCATTCGGTGAACTGAGCAGAAATTCCCACCTTTCGCCGACTTCAGCCACCTCCCAGAAGTACTTCTCGAATCGAGTCCCGTCGCCCACTGACATCCCGTTCCTTGCGTCGGCAAAGTCACCGATGGTGGAACTAGTCCCCTTCTCTCCGAAATCTTGGTTCGAGGCCACCGCGGCGATCCGACCGTCCACCGATGCCAACCACGCTGCTTGCGACTGGTAAGCGAGAGCGGATGTTCTCAATTGCGCAGGCTTATCCGTGAACGTGGATCCGGACGTATTCAAGATCGCGGCAGCAGTGCCACCCGCCCCCCCAAGAGAGCCAATCAAGAGTACCGGATTCACACGCAATGGGGTCGAAAAGCTGTTCACCCCCAGCAGCGCCAGAAAACTAATGGTGTGATTCAGTAGGAGATGCTGACGGAACCGACGGCCGGCTCGAATGTGCATCCACTCGCTCGGCAGCACCATCGCATAGCTGCCTCCCGGCGCCAATAACGCCTCAGAACGCCGGAGCATCACGAGCGCCAGTTCCCGCTTCGCCTCGTCAAAGTTGGCCTTTACGAAGGACTCTAAGAGCACGGACTGCTTCTCTAACCCGAGGAACGGCGGGTTTGTCGCAACCAGCGTGTACACCCCACCTAGGAGCGTCGCAGCGTTGACAACATCCTTTGCGGTGTGCCCGAGCACGGTTTCCGCCTCCGGGCGGACCGCAAGTGCCTTGAGAAGCGCGTCGTGAATCCGAGACCACTCAATACCTATAGCCAAGTCTCTGCCGAAGAGCGCGCCTTCGTAGGCAACCGGTCGAGGGTCAATCAACGAACCGAGCGTGTCAGCTTCCCGGAAGCTACTGTGCAACTGACCGAGGTGTCCACGGAGCGCTTCGTCGTCACCGGCAAGTGCCTCCCAATCTGAGCGCTTGTCACGAACTGGTACGCCAGCGCACGCAATCTGCGGTGCGGGGAGTGCACGGAACCCCCCTTGCTTCCAGGCCTCCAGTGCGACGTTGAAGGTGGCAATCTGGGTGCAGCGAGGGTCGAGTTCGAGGCCGTGGAGGTTGTCGCGGAGGACCGCGTCCTGTGCCTCGGCCGGCGTCATGCCCTCCTCCTCGGCGCGCATACGCCAGAGCATCCCGAACATGGCGACGAGGAAATGACCGGATCCGCAGCAAGGGTCCATTACCGTCACATCGGCGGCGCGCTTAGGCCAGTCGCTGAATGACCCCGCGGCCGGAGTGCCATCCTCATTGCAACGGAGGTACTCCCACGTGGCGACGAGCGGCGACTCGGGGTGCCGCGCTGCCCACCATGCGCCGAGCGAGTTCTCCAGCAGGAAGCGGACCATGTAGTTCTCGGTAAACAGCTGCGTGACGGGAGACAGATCGGAACCGCCGATTTTGACGCCGGAGTCGTTCACCCGCTTCTTCTCGGCCGTCTGCCAGAACTGATAGACCCAGCCCAGCGCATCTTCGGTCGTGAACACCTCGGCCGGGATTTCCAACAGGAGGCGCTCCAGCGCGTTCCGATGTTCGGCCGCGAACCGCACCTGCACCGCAGGATCCGTCAGGCGGAACACACCGGGCAGGATCTCCGACGCGAATCGAGCAGCGACCGCCCACGCGTCGGGTTCGCCGAGGTCGGGCGCAAAATCGCCGCAGTCCTCAAACGACAACGGGATGTCGCGGTACTCGGGGTGCCGCAGGAGTTCGTTGACCTCCAGGAAGCGCGCGAACAGCAAGCGGTGCCATTGCTCATAGGCGACATCATGAATGAGGTTTGTGAGGGGCGCGCCTGCTCGCGACGTGTCGTCGCCGAGTTGCCGGCCTTTGTCCCGGAGCGCCAGGCGAAGCCCGTTCTGCTCCTCGCTCAGGTAGGCAGGCCTGCTCGGCTCACCGACCGCGAGTGCGCGGAGGGCGTCCTCGGCTGCGCGCTGTGCCGCCTCGCGGGCGCGTTGCGTTTGGGCATCGAGGAAGCGCCGTTGGTCGGAGTTCAGGACGGTAATTGTGGCTTCGGTCATGATCAGCCCTTCACCACGACGGTGTCATTGCTGCTCAGGGCTTCGAGAAGCTGCGTCCGCAGTTCGTCGATGTACCGCTCGACCTCGTCCGAGCTGCTCAGGCTCGCCGTCGAGACGGTGACCGTGACGGTCGTCGCCGCAGGGGTCGTTAGCCGCAGGGCCGCTTCCAGAGCGCGCGAGGCACGCTGCGGGATCGCGTCCAGTTCGGCGGTCCACCCTTGGAGAGGGCGCCCCTGCGCCGTCGCCAGTACAGCCGATGGATCGGCCAGGTTGGGCTCCGGCTCCGCAGTGAGGTGGTGATCCGCGAGGAGCGACGCGCGTTGCGCCTGTTCAAGCGGCTTCCATGCGGACTGTGCTTCGAGGCTTTCGACGGCCTGCTTGCGGGCGTCCCTCAAAGCGCCCGCAGCTGAGTGGATCGCGTCGCGAAGCGCGTCGGCCAGGTCCTTGACGATCGGGGCGACAGGGTCGGCGTCAGCGAGCAGATCGCGGCTTGCGAGCAGTGCGTCGAGGCGGTTACGTACGGCCGACGCGGTCTCTAATCCGGCAGAGGAGGTGGCGAGCGACCGCGCGAGCGCCAAGGCTGTGGTTCGGCTCCTGGTGCGGCGCTCAAGCTCCCCGAGCCTGTCGCTGAAGCTCGTGAGTTCGTCTCTCGCGCGCAGCAAGGCGTGCACTCGGTCGTTGCCGGAACTGCTGATGATGATCTGGATGTTGCTCGGGACGCTGATGTCCGGGAGCGGCGCCGGTCCGCTAACGTTTTTCGCGCGTTGAACGAGCGACGTCACGGCCCGCTCGACCGCCGAGACGAGTCCATCGTTATCGGTCGGGAACCCGAGGGTGTTCAGCACCTGGCGCCCCTGAATCTTCTCGGCAGGTTTGAGAACTGTCACTTCACGGCGGAGCTGCACATTGCCGAGGCGGGTCTGCTTGAGCACGTCGGTAGTCGTTGCTTCGCTGCCGTTGAGCGTCGCTCGGATCAGCCCGGTGTCGAGGAGTACACCGAGGGCAGCCATGAGCGCGTCCCTCGGCCAGCCGAGCGGTTTCGAGGTGACGGCCTTCTCGACGTCGTTCGCGGAGGTTCCAGTCGAGCCGATGTGGCTGAGCACCTCTTTGATGACGCGATGCTGCTCAGGGTCGGCGTCGTGGTGGACGGCCTTGAGGGCATCAGCCGCCGACCCGCTCTTGATCCTGGCGATCACCTGCGGCCAGCGGTTGTCGTCTGCCTCGGCGAACCTCGGGAACAGCCGCGTCGCGGCGTCCTGTGCGCCAGCTTCGATCCGTTCGCGCAGGCTGACTCCGCTGGGCGCCGTCCCGCCGCCGAGGAGAACGTTCGCTTTGGAGGTGACGTCGCGGACATGAGCATTCACCTGGTCCGTCGCGCGGTTGAGGCGGGTCTGCATCGCACTCCTGGCTTGCTTGCCCTCATCGTCCTGCGGAATGCCCTGCTGGTCGATCACTCGCTGTGCAGCGAGCTTGTTGCGTACCGCCGCTGCGAACGCGGGGGCCTGGAGTCGGGGAACGTGGACGAGGATGATCGGCGAGTCGACGCCAAGGCTGCGGGCGGCCTCATCGAACTGCTTCGTCGTGATTCCTTCGTCCCACTCTGAGCGGAGCCATACCGGGATCGCCTCGGAGTCGGGCGGGAGCGACGCATCGGCATGCAGGGCAAGCTTGCGCGATTCCTTGGCACGCCCCTGCTGGATCGAAGCGGGCAGCGACCGACCGACTTCCGAGAGCAACAGCGAATCACGCTCAGTGCTCACCTCGCTGTCGGTGACCTGGGCGTGGTGCCTGCGGAACGCCTCGTCCCAATCGCGGCCCGCCTTCGTCTGAAGACGGAACTCCTCGCCGTCCTGCTGGATGATACCCTCCTCGGCGAGTGCTTCGAGCACGGCAGGCACTTCTTGCCGAAGCCTGTCGCCATCGTGGGCAAGGTCTTCGACGAGCAGGTCGACGAGATGGTCCGCCGAGGCGCGCACGCCAATATCCCCATGCCCCGAGGTCGGGAGCAGACCGATGAGATGGATCAGGCCGAGGACGCGCCCACGCAGGGCATTCTTCTGCCACTGCTCGTGGATCAGCGTCTGCGTCTCCTTGAGGAGCAGCCCCGCGCCGTTCAAGTCTTCATTCTTCTGGGAGTAGAGGAAGTCCGCACCAACCACGGTGCCCAGTGGCTCGGGCGCTACCTTGCGGTTCGCCTCGTGCACGATCCGGAGCTGGGAGCGCAGCTGTCCGGCGCGGCCGGCGTCGGCCTGGCGGAGCACGCTCTCCCAGAATCGACGCCGCACAGGAAGCAGCGGGTAGTCCTCGGCGAGATCCTTGTCGTCCTCCGCGGTGTGCTGAATCTTGCTTCCGATGAGCTGCCGGGAAATCTGCCCAGCGACCGACGCGAGCGTGCTGTCGAGACCCGGCTTCTTCGCGGGCTCTTTGCTCAGCAGCACACGACGGACGACGGCATCGACATCCTGATTCTTGAGCACGACCTTGACGGTGAAGCGGTCCTGGATCTTCTGGAGTGTCGAGTCCGCCGTCAACTCCTGCTGGCCCGTGGCGACGAGCAGCACGCGACCATTGAGTTCGCGGGATACCGACTCGACGAGGTTCTGCACCTCCATGGCGCGGCCGCCGTCGCCACTGATGTACTGCTGAACCTCGTCTAGAACGATCAACGACGGCGGGATCTGACCACCGCCGGCGTATTCAAGGATCTTCTTGAGCAGCGCGACGGTCTCGTCAGTGGAGAACGACCTTATGTCCGGCGGGAACTGGCTGCGAAGCGCGGCACGCACATCCTTCGCTGATGTGGCGAACTCCGCATCGGAGGCGAGGATAGCCTTCGCGAGCCGCGTGCTGAGGTTGTACTCGCCAAGTTCCTCGATGAAGTCGCCACCGTTGGCCGTGATGTGGTCGCGGACGGCGGCGAAGTGCCCGTTGCCTGCAAGCCAGAGAGCCACCTGGGCGGGCGCGACTCGCGTAGGCAGCCCGGCCGCCCCGAGGACGATGGAGAGGAACACCGAATTGAGGGTGTCGCCGCTCCGGTCGAGCGCACCTGCGGCTGCCCACGGTACGGCGCCATCCCGGCGGCCGAGCATGGTCAGCTCCGTCAGCTGGTCCTGGATGCCTTGCGGGATGTTGGTCAGGCCCCGCGCGGTCGCACCGTTCGGGAAGTTCGTGTCGGCCCACAGGTGCTGAAGCACACGGACGAGGTGGGACTTACCGCTGCCATAGAAGCCCGAGACCCACACGGCAGGCTGCGTCGTCCTGTTCCGGTGGCCGGCGTACGAGTCAAGGATGCGCTGAAGGCCGTGCTCGTACTCGCCCTCGCAGACGAAGCTCTCGAGCTCGTACTTGAGGACATCCCACTGGTTGGCGTCCTCGGGACGGTCGACGTTGGTGACACCGTCGTTCGGAATCTCGAAGCTCAGCGGGTGCCGAATAAACAGGTCGTTGTTGATCGTCACGTGAGGTCCTTCTGAGGATCGATGACGCGGGCGCGGTAGTTGAACCCGTCGCGCGCGTCGAGCAAGCGGAATGAGTGAGTTTCCGGGTCGTGAAGCCCCGGAAAGAGTACAAGGAGGCGGCCGGTGACAGCAGAATCGACCGACTTGATCACGCTCGACGCACGCAAGAACGGGAAGATCGAGCCGATACCGACGAGCGACACGACGGCGTCTGCGGGAGCCGCTTCGAGTGCCTTGCGGATGCGCGCGACCAGTGTCGTCTCGAACTGATCGAGGATCGACTGCATGAGGTCGCTCGGCTCCTCGTAGAACGCCTCCGCGTGCCGGTGTGTAGACAGCCAGTGCCCGAAGTCGTCGGTGACATCGAGGACGATCCAGTCGCGGCCTGCCTGGGTCGTCGCCAGCCCCAGGTTCGGCAGCGAGTGCCGCATTTGCCGCTCCAGGTCCGGCGGGTAGACGAGCATCCAGACGCGCTCACCGCCCGAAACGTTGTCCTTCCACGTCAAGGACAACTCGGCTCTGTAGGCATCAACGAGATCGGAGACACGGCTCATGCCACACCGCCCAAGGCAGGGAACGACACATCAACCACGTTGCCCGCTACGAGCAGGTCGAGGAGCCCCTGGGTGTGCGCGTAGCGCAGCGCATCCAAGGAACGCCCCGGAGCAATCTCGAGGATCTGTGACCACGGGTTATCGAGGACGCCAAGCCCGCGTCCGCCCGCCAGGTGCCCCAGGTAAGCGGCGTAGGCGATGGCTGCCGGTTGGGCGTTCAAGGCAGTGCGAATCTTCTTGGCGCGCCCGGCAAGATGGCCGGTTTGGGTCCAACAGGCACCGGTGTTGCGACCGGTCTTTCCGAGTGTTGACTCCGACAACTCGCTGCCGAACTGTGCTGTTATGGCTTCGGTGAGATCAGCCGAGGAAACACTCGCCCCCGCGGGCAGGTCAGCGATCGCACCAAAGGAAGCGCGGAACACCTCATCTCGGGTGAAAGCCAAGAGCCCGGCCAGGAGCGGGCGAGACGAGCGATCGAGATCCCAGAAGTGCCGCAGTGCAGTGAACTCCGTGCAACCCGGGTCGAGGAAGTACAGCTCGCGCAGGTGGCGGAACGATCGAAGCCTCCCCGCTTGTGTTGGGCGCCCGAGGACGTTGCCATCGACCACGGCCTCACGGTACCGCTCCGCGGGAGCGTCCAACGGCACTTCCTGCAGAAGCTCCACGAGATGGGAAACGCCGATTGTGTGGCTGGCGGTCGTCCGGAGCGTACCGAGGGCAAAGCTGTTCCCAGCAGTTTCGGAACTCGTCATCTCTCGGCATTCACCCCATCGCACACAGATAGTGGATCAATCTTCAACAGATTTGGGACTCCACCTTGCAACGTGGCACCCTTCTTCACAGATCCCATTGCATCAGGAGCCTCCGACAATCGAGCAATCACGAGTCGCTCTCTCCCGTTATTGCACCGCCGCGGCGAACCCAGTCGTCGATCTCGCTCGACTGGAACTTCCAGAGTCGTCCGATCTTGTGAGCGGGCATGTCTTTCTCGGCGATCCAGGTGTAGACGGTGTCTTTGGTGACGCCAAGATGAACGGCAATGTCGTCGGCTGAAAGCCACGGCTCGGTCACATCAGTCCTCCATCTCGGCCCGTGCGGGCCGACATTCCCGATGATAGCGGAGTTGTACCTTTTGAGCCTGGTTTATGCGGGTGTGATCGAGGACCCGCCGCGCGACTAGACGCAGACCTCAGCCGCCGTCAGAGTTGACGTGCGCTGAAAGCCACGCGGTGACCGTGGATCGCCAGCGTTTGGGGTCGGAGTTCCACGACAGGGTGTGGCCAGCTGTGAAGGCTTCGAGGTCAACGAGGTCGGGGCGCAGGTCGCGAAGTTCTTGCGATACCCGAATCGGAGAGGAGTCGTCTCCGGTCCCGTGGATGATCAGTGTGGGCACAGCGAGTTCTGCTGCGCGTGCGACCCAATCAAGACTTTGAAGAGGTAGGGTCGTTGGCAAACCCACCAGGTTAGACAGCGGGCGGAGCGCGAGCCACGGGATAGCAAGGATGCCTGTTGCCGCGGGCAGCCCGCTACGAACGCAATTGGCGTTGATCACTGCGACCCAGTCGAGCACGGGCGACTCGAGCACCAGCCCGACGACGACGCCGCGAAGTTTTGGGGCGGCCGCAAGTTGAAGTGCAATGGCCCCGCCCATCGACCACCCGAACAGGATGATGCTCTGGGCACCGTTCTCGCGGGCGTAGTCCACGGCCGCGCGCACGTCATCGACCTCTGCGGCACCGAGCTCGGACCTACCGGTCCCCACGCTGGGACCGTCACCGTCGTTCCGATACGTCACCACGAGCGACGTCAACCCGGCCTCCGAGGCGACTTGCACGCCGCGCAGGGTTCCGGCGCGCGTGCTTCCGAGTCCGTGGATGTGGATGGCCCATGTGGTCGATGGGGAGCCTGGGGGCGTGATGAGCCAGGCGGGCGCGGGGCCGACATCCGTTTGTATTTCGACATCCGTTGCATGGAGGCCGGCATCTGCTGGAGTCTGAAAGTAGATGCCACTCCAGGATGCTCGTTGGCCGGCGGCCACGCCGGGCAACAACTCCCCCACGACCTCGCGACCGACGAGATGCGGCCCGCGATCTTCGACTTTCGGGGACAGCCGAACCCAGCCGCCGTTCTCGACGATGAGGCAGTAGTCGCCGGGCGCGGCGGTGCGCGGCGAACGATCAAGGACGACGATGGGGTGCTCCCCCGTGTGATCCACGCCTCTAATTGTCAGGTCGTATCTTCGCCCACCTGCCGGGGCGGTCAGTCGCCTCGCGATCACGAAACCGAGCCCTCCGAGCGCCACGCTTGCGCCGACCAGCGTGCTAGCCAGGGCCCAGGCAGCCTTCATCGTTGGCGCAGCCCTTCTCCAGGGGAAACGATCGGCACCGAGCCGGTCGGCCCGGCTCCGAGCAGGTGGCATTCGGCGCGCTCGACGAGCTCCTTGTCATGATCGCTCACGTCGAATGACACCCGCGTATCGATCATCGCATCGCGAATCTCAACGACCTGGCGATGGAGCAGAGTCTCGTGCCCGCCGATATCGAACGCAACATGCTGGTTCTGGCTGATTCCCGGCCGTACGGTTGTCGCTTTGGCCCAGATCGGTTCGAGTTCGCCGAGGAGCCTCCGGGTCGTCCGTTCGCGAGATCTGGCCTGCAAGGACCGGGCTGCGGGCTGACTGGCGAACCCGAGGCAGAGGAGGAGGAAGGTCAGGATGTGTAGCGGTTCATACGCGACGGAGACTGCTGCCATCAGGAGGAGATCGCCGACCACGTGGGCGAGATCCATGATGATGACGACGACGCTCAGCGCGACCCCGAAAGCGCTTCCCAGGATCAGAGATACCGGCGGTAACCGCTGGGCACCCTCGCTGCTTCGGAGCTGCCGTGAAGCGAGCGCGGCCATCGCGGCGAGGACGATCCCGTAGTAGATGAATTGGATCATCGAGTAGGCGGCGGCAGCAGGTTGCTCGCCAAGCTCAAGCATGAAGCTGGTCGTGGTACCGCCACGATTAATAAGCAGGAACGTGGTGACCGCGCCGATGAGCGCGGCCACGAGCGTGAACCGGCCGAGCGCGAGCCGGACAGCCCACGTTTGATGCTCGGATGCTCTCATCACTCCGCGACCCAGGAAGAAGACGCCAACCATCAACGTCGCGTCCGCCACGAGGGATACCAGGTTGGCGCCGCCGGCGAGCGGGTCGAGCACCCAGTAGACCTGATCGGTATTCAGCGTCATCGCGATCGCGATCGTCAGCGCGGCGTAGCTGATGTTGCGCTCTGCACGACCCCGCCGAAGGATAAGCAAACTCGCGACGAGCAGCCACATGAGGGCGGAGACCAGGACGGCGATCATCCGAAGATCTCCAAGTATCGGGAGGAATGCAGTGTCGATCCCCTAATTGCCGCGGCGAGGTGGTCAGCGAGGGTCTCAGCTTGGACTTCTTTGTCGGTGTCGAGATCTTGGCGCTTGAGCAGTCGACGCCGAGTCTGCGGCGGGATGTCCGGCAGCAGATAGTCGCGCGTGTCAAGATCGTCGTCGACATCGTGACCCAGGATCAAGTGCGCCAATTCGTGCAGCACGAACTGCTGCCGATGCAGCGCCGAATCACTGTGCGCATGAAGAATCACGTCTTCGCCATCCCTCATGAGCGAAACGGCGCATAAGCCGTCGTGAACGCCGAGTCCCGCGAGTTCGACGATGCGCAGGCCACGCTGCCGACTGCGCTGCACCGCACCGACCAACTCATCGAACGTGAATGTCTCGCCCAGGGCGAGTTCGGCCAGCGCGGGCACGCTCACTTCGTTGTTCACTGCCTTGTCACTTCCCTCCGGACCTGTGTATGGCTCAATCTGCCTTGGAGCGCTCGCCTGCTTCTGCCAAGTCTTGCGAGATCTCCGCATCTAAGAATTTGCTGATCGCCTGAAGCGCGTTCGGGGAAATGTCGCCGAGGGTCCGGGCCGCATACGTTTTGACGCGCGCGGAGCGCATTGCCCGCACTAGATCGAGTTGAGCGCTCACCTTGGCAGGGATCTCGGCGCCGTCCGAGCCGACGAGGAACGCAGGGTCAACGTCGAAGAACGCGGCCAGCCCTTCGAAGAGTGGGCGGTCTTGCACGTACCGGTGACCGTTCACCACGTAGGTCCATCTCGACCGCGAGAGGTTCGTTCCGCGCTCTTGGAGGAACGCGGCAATCTGCGTAAACGTGGGCTCGCTGCCCGTCTCGGCTTCGGCGACGTCGAGCAGCAGCCGGAGGCGCTTTGCGAGATCCTCTGCGGCTGTCGTGCTGTCGTCTTCGATCATGTGCGGAACCATGGCTCCTCTGGCGATGAACGGATGCTCGGGTCGTTGAGAGTGCTCAATATACCCGTTGAGCATGATCAACGCAAGGGTTGCGCATGCTCAAATCTGGTGGTAAACCAATCCCTGAATCGTAAATTGAGCATGCTCAAACACGAGGCCCCTCGCTGAACGCGCTGGCACGGCGAGGTGCACCTCTCTGTCATCCACGTGGGCGTGGCATCCACTCGGGAAGGTGGTCATTGTGTCTTTGGAATCGCACTCGCGAGAGGAGCGAGAGCAGAAGCTCACCGAACTTCACGAACGTCTGGTCACCTCGGTCGATGCCCTTGTCACTGGCAACGAGTGGAAACAGGCGCTCGTGTTCGCCGCCCGCTTCCGCACACGCTCGTTCAACAACACTCTCCTGATCTGGGCGCAGCATTCCGCAGCGCACGAACGCGGACTCGTGTCGGCGGAGCTCCCCAGCTACGTCGCCGGCTTCCGACAGTGGAATGCGCTCGGGCGTCACGTGGTCGCCGGCCAGAAGGGCTACATGATCCTCGCGCCCGTCACCGCGCGCTTTGCATCTTCCTCCCCCGCCGACGTGCGTTCATGGCGGAGGCTCAAGCAAAACGAGCGACCTCGCGCCGGTGAGCTCGTGCGCCAGCAGATGGTCGGCACCCGACCGGCATACGTCTGGGACGTCTCGCAGACCGCGGGTGCGCCGATCCATGAACGTCCCGCGCCGAGACTCCTCAGCGGCGAGGCGCCCAACGGTCTCTGGGATGGCCTCTCCGCGTTGGTCCGGGACGCCGGGTTCACCCTGCTGCCGACAGCGAATGCCGCGTCGCTCGGCGGAGCAAACGGGCGCACCGAGTTCCACGACCGAACGGTCTCGGTGCGCGCCGACATGGATCCCGCCGCTCAGGTGAAGACACTCGCCCATGAGCTGGCTCACATTCGGATGCACCGGCCCGACGCCGATGCGCACGCTCACCGCGGAATCGGCGAGGTCGAAGCCGAGTCGGTCGCCCTGATGATCGGCGCGGTCCATGGCATGGATACGAGCGACTACACAATCCCGTACGTGTCCGCCTGGGCGAGTTTGGTGCCGGGCAAGACCGCTACCGAGGTCGCCCAGGAGACGGGCGAGCGCGTGCGTCGCGTGGCCGTGGCGATCCTCGACCAGCTCCAGACCGATCAGATGGGTGCCGTCGATCCCCTGGTGTTTGATCGTGAGAAGCCCACGCAGAATCTCGCGGTCGCGAGGGACTCCAGCGAGCTGTCGGGTGTGCGGCTCGGAGCCAGGAGTCTCTGATGGATATCGCCGAAGTGCTCATGAACTCGAACCGACTCACCACACGGGACGCCGCGCTCGTGTTCGCCCGGGCGGGCTTCCCGATCTTCCCCTGCGTGCGCGACGGCAAGCGCCCGCTGACCGCTGCGGGATTCATCGACGCGAGCTGCGACATCGACCAGGTAGGCGCGTGGTGGGCTCGCTGGCCCGGCGCGAACATCGGGATGCTCACCGGCAGCGTGTCGGGTGTCGACGTCGTCGATGTTGACGTGGCACAGACCATTTCGGGCTTCGACGCTTTCGAGCGTGCCAGCGCCGCCGGGCTCGTGGACGGAGATCTAGCCCGGGTGCGCACGCCATCCGGAGGCATGCACGTCTATTTCCCCGCATCCGCTGCCCATCCGCAGCGCTGCTGGCAGTCTGCGGCCGCGCACATCGATTTTCGTGGCAACGGCGGGTATGTGGTCGTGCCGCCCTCGACCTTAATGCGGCAGAACGGCCGAGTCGGCTACCGCCTCGTCACATTGTCCGCTGCCGGCTCCAAGCCAGTGGATGCCGCGGCCCTGCGCAGTCTCGTCGACCCGCACGCGCTTCGAACGGCATCACGGCCGGAGACAGCGGGCGTGCCCGAGTCGACCCGGCTGGCGCAGTGGGTGGGCAGGCTGCAGGAAGGCGAGCGGAACAGCGGATTGTTCTGGGCCGCCTGCCGCCTCGCCGAGGCCGGCTTCACACCCGCAGCTGTCCAAGCGGCGCTCGCCCCGGCGGCGCAGAGCGCCGGCCTCCCGGAGACGGAGATCACCGCCACGATCAGGTCCGCGAACCGACGGTCTGGCGAAGGCCCGCGCGATCGGCCAGAAAGCCAAAGGCGGGACCGACCATACCCGGGGAGCGGACGAGGCGACGGACCATGGCTGGCGTAACGAAGCATCCGTCGAGTCGATGCAACGCGCACCCATGCAGGGAAGCGTCGTCACTCCTGATGTACAGAACAACGATGTGAGGGAGAGCACAAGCCATGGACGAAGACGACTTCGAGGCGTCACACCGCGCACCGAGCCTCGCCATCGACGGTGAGGCCTCGCCTCACGTCGCGTTGACTCACGGCGGCATCGCCGATCCCCGGCGCACCCGCGCAACGATGCCCGAGAGGCGTGCTGCCCGCCTCGGCCTCGAATGGGTTCGAGCCTCGGATTTGCTCAGCATCGGCGGTGCCCGTGTTGCCGGTCGCGGCATGGATTTCGAGGCCGAGCTCGCTCGGCGGCTGCGGCGAGCGCCCTCCACCATCCGTCGGTCGATGCGCGAACGAGCCGACCGGCTCCCTCCCCTCTCCGAGTTCGGACAGTCGGGCGAGCGTCCACCAATGTCCCGGCACGGGCTTGGGCGGCGCTGACCATGAGCATCCTGTTGAGGACGGCAGCACACACCAATTTGACAGGAGGTAGCGCGATGGACTGGCAAACTCAGCGGGACAAGGAATCGAAGTCATTCCGCGAGTCGGAAGGCCTTCGAATCTTGCTCGCCCGACTTCAAGCCAACGGCGGCGTCAGGTGGCGAACGGACCCCGAGGCATCCGAACTCATGCGGTTCGCCGCCCGGCGCTACGCGGGGTTGGCACGAAAGCACGGTCTCGATCCTTGGGAGGCCGCCGCGGCTGCATACGATGCAATGCGGGCATCGTCGACACTCCGTGCCGACGACCCGTGGGCAATGGTCACCCGAGCAGTGCAGGTGACCTGCATCGCGGAGGAACGCGCCCAGGGTCTCCTGTGCTCCGTGCACCAGGCGCGCCGGCCCAAGGTCTCTGCCTTCCACGATGCCGAACGCTTCAGCGATCGCGCGCACGCCCTCACGGACTATCACCCCGCGTTCAGAACCAGTCCGGCCGACGCGCATGCTGACGATCCACCACGGGTCGAGGTCGCCGCGGCGGTCGAAGACGCGATCATGATGTTCACCCTGCTCGATTGGCCGGCCGACCGTGCGCGCAATGGCGTCGAGTATGTATGCGGCCGACTCGCGGACGCACCATCACGTGCCTCCGCGTACGAGTCCCTGCGCCGCGACTACCCCGCCCGTGCGCTCCTCGACGTTCCGCAGCGAGCGTGGATGGCAATGCTCCGAGCACTTCTGGGCAGCGGCAACCCCCTGCAGGCGCACACCAAAGCCAGCCACGGCATCCTGCTTCGTCTACTCCTCGGCGAGCCACTTCGCGCCTTGTTCCACGACGACGACCTGGTCGCCGACATCGTCAACAACGTTCCCGGGGCGCGGGTATGACCAGCACGCCCGGCCACATCGAACTCGAGCGGTCGATCGACTCCATCCGGATCGGATCGCGGCATCGCACCGACCTCGGCGACATCGACGCCCTCGCCGCCTCGATCGAGAAGCAGGGGCTCCTACAGCCGATCACCGTCACGCCCGACGGCACCCTCGTCTGCGGCGCCCGCCGCCTGGCCGCTCTCCGGCAGCTCGGGGTACGCAAGCTCAACGTGTGGGTTCGCTCCGGCATTTCGGATGGGCTGGCCCAACTGCTCGCAGAACAAGACGACAACGCCCTCCACAAGACCCTCAGCCCGACTGAAGCGGCCACCCTGTATCGCGAGGTGAAGCTGCTCCTCGCGGAGGACGCACGGCGGCGTCAAATAGCGTCACGATTCGGCGCGAAGCAGGGGAACCCCCTTTCAGACGGTGCTGCCACCGTGGCAGCACCGGTGACCTCCCTCGATGGCTACGCCCGGGCACGGGCCGCGCTACTCGTGACCGGGACACGCTCGTACACGACGCTCGAACGCATCGGCTACCTGCAGCGCATCGTCGACGATGAGAGTCTCGACGAGGCACTCCGCCGCCTCGCGACCACTGAGCTCGACTTGATTAGCAACGGCGGCTCGGTCACCGCTGCGCACCGCCGCATGAAGACTCAGCTGGCTTTCGCCGAACTCGAGCAGCTGGCAGCGGATGCCGCGCAGCCGGCGATCATCCGCAACGCCGCGTCGGCAGGAGCTTCACAAGTGCACGCCGCCAAGACCACCCAAACCGACATCGAGCTCGAACAGCTGGCCCGAGAAGCGCTCGCCCGCGCCAAGACGGCCTCGAAGGCCAAGAACAGCCGGCCGGCCACCTCCAACGACTCCAATCTGCCCGTGCGGTCGTTCGTCTTTCTCTGGAAGGACCTCCACGAATGGTGGCTCCACTACGACTACGCCGAGATCGTTTCCGAGCTCACCGAGGAGCAATGGGAGCAGTTCGAAGCGACACTTGCCGGGACCGTCGCGTTCGCCGAGCGGATGCGCTCCCTTCGTGACAGCTCACGCGGAGCGGCTCAGGTAGCCACACGATTACTTTCCCGCTGAGGCCCCGCCCTAACTCTGAGGAGATCACAATGCATTTCACCCACCGGCGTCGCCTGGTTATCGCGATCGTCAGCAGCGGCATCGCCCTGATTGTTCTCATCGTCGTCGGCTTGTTCGGGCTACTCCGTGGGCCCGACAAGCCGAGCGAGGCCGCGCGGCCGGCGCCCGCAGCATCCGCTTCACCGGTGCCCACGGCCCGCCCCGATCAGCCGCCGCCGATTCTTGCGACGACAGACCCCGAGAAGTTCACACGCAGCGTCGCGGGTGCGCTCTTCAACTGGGACACGCGTGACCGAGTCGGCCTCTCCGACTGGGCGCAGGTGGTGGTCGACGTCGCCAATACGGAGGAAGCACCCGCCGTGGCCTCCGATGTTCGGGACTATCTCCCCGCCGCTCAGATCTGGCAGCAACTCACCACGTACGGCACACGGCAATGGCTCGAAATCGAATCCGTCACCGTGCCCGAGGCGTGGTCAACCGCGCTCCAGCAAGCAGCGCCGGGGCAGATACCGCAGGGCGCCACGGCACGCACCGTCACGGGAACCCGTCATCGGGAAGGCACGTACAACACGCAGGCCCAGCAAACGGAGCGACCAGTGACGTTCACGGTCTTCGTAGTCTGCCCGGCCCACGAGACGTGCACACTGCTCCGGCTGTCCCAGCTCGACCACCCTTTGGAGTAAGGCCGAGTGATGAAGAAGCTCATCGGCCTCGTCGCGGTGCTTACGCTCGTCGGCCCACTCATCGGCCTGGTGGGCGTGGCCGCTCTCACCAATCCGGCCGCGACCTCCTGCGGATCGGGGTCGCTCGTCGTCAGCAGCATCCCCGAATCGCTATCCGCTCGAACGCGAGACGGCCGATCGATCACCCTGAATAGAGCCCAGCTGACCCATGCCGCCACGATCACGACCGTCGGCGCGCGGTATGCCGACGTGGGACAACCGGGAGTGGTCATCGCATTGATGGCCGCGCTCACCGAATCGACGCTGCGCATGCTCGCCAACCCCAGCGCATTTCCGGAGTCCGCGACGTACCCGAACGACGGGGTCAGCGCCGATCATGATTCCCTGGGCCTCTTCCAAATGCGGCCGGTCTCGGGCTGGGGAACAGTCGCCGAGCTCATGCGCCCGGAGTACCAGGCACAGGCTTTCTTCGGCGGACCCTCGGGCCCCAACGCCGGCTCGCCACGCGGGCTGCTCGACATCGCAGGCTGGCAGGCCTTCGACCCGGGTGCCGTTGCGCAGGCAGTCGAGGTCAGTGCCTATCCCGATCGGTACCAGAACTTCCAGCCCGTCGCCGAGTCGGTCCTCTCCGCGCTGACGCGGGCGCCGTTGGCGAGCGCAGTTGGCTCTGGGTTGACCATTGCCGAGACCTCGCGGGTGGTGTTCCCGCTTCCCGCCGGCACGTACACAAACACCGATAGCTTCGGGTGGCGCACCGACCCCTACAGCGGCGCCCGGAGGTTCCACGCGGGCAGCGACCTCGCGGCACCCCTGGGCACTCCGATCTTCGCTGTCGCCGACGGCGTCGTCAGCTTCGCCGGGCGACGTGGCACCTACGGCGGGCTGATCACCATCGAACACACGGTCGGCGGCCAGCGCGTCACCTCGTACTACGCCCACCTCTACGACTACGGCATCCACGTCGCGGACGGCGACACTGTGGCCGCCGGCCAGCACATCGGCGACGTCGGCTCCGCGGGCAAGTCAACCGGCCCGCACCTCCACCTCGAGATCCACCCCGGCGGCGCGAGCCAACCCGCAGTCAACGCCGTGGACTGGCTCACCCAGCACGGTGCCACCGGCCTGGCCGGTGCCGGGGTCGCCGCGGCCAGATGCGGAAAGGTGAACTGAGATGGACGTATTCCCCGACTTCGGAGCCGTCGGCGGCGCTTCGGAATTGAAAAGTATCGTCGGCGCGATGCTGACCTTCGTGCTGATCATGTCGGTGCTCATGATGCTCACAAGCGGGGTCACCTGGGCGCTCGCATCGGCGCATGGCAATTTCCAGACCGCCTCGCGAGCCCGGGTCGGACTCTGGGTCGCCTGCGGCGCAGCGGCCCTCGCGGGCGCGGGCGTCGCCTGGGTCAACTTCCTGCTCGGAGTCGGCGCCACGCTCTGACAAGCAAGTCCATTCCAAAGCGAGAGCGACCCGGACCCTTGTGTTTTCGTCGCATTGGGCGACTCACTACTAAAACGAGGAATACGGTCATTCCACCAGAGGTCAGCGATCTGAAAGTTGCGGGGAAGTCAAGAGCGGCAAAGTCAAGTGGTCAGGGCAACGCGGGGGTTTTTGCTTCGAGAAGTAGCTGGTTGAGGCGGTAGGCGGGGGTTTCGAGGTTGAGGGTGGGGCGTGGGCGGCGGTTCAGCTTCGCCGCGACGCGCTGGAGGTCGTCGGGGGTGTGGGTCGAGAGGTCGGAGCCCTTCTCGAACCAGAACCGCAGGAGACGGTTGGTGTTCTCGTTGCTGCCGCGCTGCCAGGGAGAGTGCGGGTCGCAAAAGTAGAGCGTCAGATCGAGGGCGGTCTGGATCTGGGCGTACTCGGCCAGCTCCGTTCCGCGGTCCCAGGTGACGGAGCGACGCAGGTGCTCGGGAAGCTTACCCATCTCGCGGATCATCGCCGCAGCGACCGTGTCAGCGCTGTGATCGCCGGGCAGGTGGAGCAGGATCACGAACCGGGTCGAGCGCTCCACAAGGGTGCCAATCGCGGTCCCGTCACAACCGATGATGAGGTCCCCTTCCCAATGGCCGGGGATGGCTCGATCGGCTATTTCGGGCGGCCGGTCACTGATCTTGAGTGCTTCTTTGTAAGGGCTGTTTTTGTGCCGGTCAGCGCTGTGCGACACCCGCTTCTTCCGCTTCAAACTGAGTTTCTCAGCCAGGTCTGCCCGCAGACTTCCGCGGGTTTGCACATATAACGCCTGATAGATCGTCTAGTGGCTCACCTGCATAGTCTCATCCTCGGGACAGTAGAACGCCAACATGCTGGAGATCAGTTTCGGGCTCCAGCCGTCGTCCATCCACACCGCGATCAGGCTGCACAGCGGCTCGTTCAGGGCCAGCTTCAACGGCTTGGGCCGATGCCGCGCCTGATGCGCTTTGGTATGCGCCGCCGACGCGTAATACACCCCGTCCGCACCCATATTCCGGTTCACCTCCCGCCAGACCACAGACTTGTTTCGACCGATCGATTTCCCGATCTCGGCATAGCTGAGCCCGCTGCGCCGGCCCATCTGAATCATGCCTCGATCAAACGCGGTCAACGTCCGGTCGCCGGCAATATCCACGTCCGGCGCTGGATCGACGAGGCCACCGTGCATGCCCATATTGATGCTCATCCGCCCAGACTGCGACCACCACGCCGTCCCGGTCGCACCTGCCGCTCCGACACGCCGGGCAGCACGATCGATCGACATCCCCGCACACACGAGATCAATGAACTCAGTGCGAGTATTCGGCGGAAACAACTTGACCATAAAACGCTCCAATCACTAGAGCGTTGCTACGACCATATGACTTTGCCAGCGATTGATGCCTCGAATCTTTAGACTGCCTAGGACACCGGCAGCGTCTTTGACCCATAGCCAACAGTCGACTGCCATGGACAGCGTTGGCCAATCCTGGGCGGCGGAGCATGTGTAGAGTGAACGCAGCGGGATTGAGCTAATACAAAGGCTGGCAATGCCAGGGTTTTCTCAATTGGTCGCTCACTGCGTTAGGGGAACAGCGTGAAATTGCCTGGATGGTTGCGTCGCAAACCGAAGCCAGCAGAGATGGTGAGCGCATATGCAGTCTTCACTCCTGGGGCACCCGCTGTTCTGAACTTCGTTCCTCGAGTAACTCCGGTTTCCCTGTTGGAAGCCGCGATGGCTACGCCTGGTATCCAGGTCATTGTCTACGGGGAAAGTGGCTCCGGTAAATCCACACTATTGAAGAATGAGCTCGCAAAACACTACAGCAGTCCCATTACGACCAGGTGTACTGCGACTTCCTCCTTCGATGGCATGCTGTTGCAGGCCTTCGACGCTCTTGACCACTGGGTCATAAGCGAAAAGACTAGTGGTTCACTGTCGGAATCGTCGGCGGAGCTGGCCGCCTCTATCAAAGGTATCCGAGCCAGTGTCGGGCATCGAGAAAGCACGTCGGACGGTGACACGAGGACGCCGCTGCTGCCACCGCAGCTAACTCCTCAGAAGCTGGGCGAGCTTATCGGCCAATCTGGCCAATGTTGGCTCATCGAGGATTTTCACAAGGTCCCTGAGGCTGAAAAGGTTTTCTTGGCGCAGACGATGAAGGTGTTTTCTGACCTTGGAGGAGATCATGAACGACTGAAAGTCATCGTGGTTGGGGCCACAATCTCTGCTCGGGATGTGGTGGCATATGACCCCGAAATGCGGTCTCGGATCTCGGAAATCTTTGTGCCTCCACTCAGCGATGCCGAAATTCGGACCCTCATTTCACACGGCGGCCAATTAATGAATGTCGATTTCGGAGAAGTGACCGAAGGAATCATAAGGAACTCGTTGGGGAGTGGAAGCGTGGCTCATCAATTGGCCCTCAACTGCTTGCTGGCAAGAAATATTAAACGACGGCAGTTTGAGAAGATCACGCTTCAAGAATCTGATCTGCGGGATGCCGGCACCCGTTACGTCCAAGCTTCGTCGGCGACGCTGCGTTCGCGTTTCGACAAAGCTGTCTACCGGGCACAATCGACGGGTTACGACAATTGCCGACTCATCCTTAGCGGACTAGCGTTTTCGGACGTATCCGGGTCGCTTCATGGCGATCTTCTTTCAACAATTCATCATCAGGAACCAAAATATCCATCCGGAAACCTAACCACCTACCTGCGACAACTAGCTACGGACGATCGCGGACGCGTAGTCCGAAGGAATCAGGATGGGCGAATCAGCTTCTCGGAGCCCCTACTCCACACCTACGCACGATTGATGCTGCTCCCAGCTGGGTCAACCGACGAAGGTGACATTTTTGCCAGTGATCTGCGAAGAATGTCCATCACGATCCAGGGGGCAAAAGTCGACTTTTACTAGTGTCTGCGTCGGAAGTTCCGTAGGAGTGACCCTATGAGATCTCGCGGAGACCTAGGATCTTGGCTAACGTGATGCGGATGTCGTAGGTCGGCTCCCAGACCAGTGCGACTAGATCGTCGTACTCGGCCGCAGTCCGCAGGAGGTCCAGTACATCACCCTCGAAGACATAGAACGAAGTTGCAACGGCGCGCGCCGCCTGGCTGAAGCGCTCGTACTCGTCACTCGATCGGAAGTGAATCGAGTAGCTTCCGTCGTCCCGTGCTCCGGTGGACACATTCCAGCGGTTTTCAAAAACATCGAGTATGTGCGCGATGGATTCGGCATCGTGTGGCTTGTCGAAGAGATCGGCACCAAGGGCGGTCCGGGCGGAGTCCTCCAGGCAAGTTCCTTCCCAGATGACCTCTACATGGCGCTCGAACTCGAGCTGTTCCAGGTGCCATTCTGTCACTTCGAAAAGATCCGTTTTGAGGTACCTTCTCGCATTCCTGGCGAGCCGAATGATGGGGGCATCGAGGAGATCTGATCGGAGCGAACCTGCACCCGAGTCCGAAACCATTTGACGGATGCTCTGGATGAGCTCTTTGCAGTGGTAGTCCTTGATGAATCGGAAGTAGTAGGAGGCCACGCGCGGCAACCCACCCCAGATCGAGTCCTGCGACAGCGCGTAGAGATGTTGAATGGATTCGAATTCGTCAATAAGCTTCGCCTTAGTTGGGGAGACAACCAGATTCAGATCCGTCGGGCTCCAACTCCCGTGAGCTTCGTACTCGAACTTCTTCTTGCACATCGAGTAAATCGTCGACTGGACGCAGGCGTTGTAGAGCTCGGTGCTCGCACAGTAGCCAATCTCACAGTGGTAATTCAGGTTGTAGCGCGAGAGCTCGTCGTCGGCGGTTCGCTCGAATATGTACTTGGCAGACAGCACATCTTTCCCAGCTCGCTCGAGGATCAAGTCTGTCTCCGGAGATTCCCCAGTCGTCGGCGCGTCAGCACGTCGTAGTTCCTCCACAACCTCTTCGATCCTGGATTCGACCTGCCGGCTGATCAGGTAGAGCGAGTCTCGTACTGCTTCTATTCCGATGCGCTGCGTCTCGTCCTGAAGCATCATTCTGTCGACAAGCCGGTCGAGGTCAGAGAGAAACGGGTAAATATCACTCACCCGCTTATGCCGCGCGCCGCGGGAGTTCTGCTTGGTGAAGGCCTCGGTCATGATGAGTCCGAGCGCGAAGATGTCCGCTGGCTTCCCGATTCCTCTTGCATTGTTTTTCGTCATCTGCTCAGGGGCCAGGTAGTTGCGGTTGACTAGGAGGTCACCTCGTTTGGTGAGAGACGAGTCTTTGAAATGAGCGATTCCGAAATCCGCGAGGACGAGCCGTCGGTTGTCGCTGTCGACGAGGATATTCTCGGGCTTGATATCGCGGTGCACGACGTCCTTAGCATGCACGTAGGCGAGGCCATCGCAGAGCTGCGTGAGGTAGTTGAGAAGCACCTCGTAGTTGGTCTCCTCATCAATGATCTCGCGTAGGTTTTTCGAGTAAAAGTCCATGGTGTAGTTGAAGTAATCCGCGTCCTCGTTTTGCGCGTGGATTTTCACGACGTTTTGGTGCCTCGCTGCAATGCCGAAGGTGATCTCATTGCGGAATCGCTCGTGCCGTTCACTCGATCCCTCGGCCTTTGCGATTCGCTTGAGGGCGTAGATCAGTCCATCGGCCGAGGAACGCACCCGCCAGACCTTGGCCGCCCCGCCTTGTCCGAGGAGTGACTCGAGGGTATAGACGACATCGTCGATCTCAAGAACTTCGCGCTTCTTCATGGTGATCAAGCTACATGGCCCTGCGACGAGGCGCGGTGCGCACCTGGCTGTCATCATCACGTCAATGACAGAAACCATTGTGATCGACAGTGTTGGGCGTCTCTGAACGACACCAACTGTGGCTCTAAACGACACGGTTCATGGTTCGCGGCAGTGGCCTTCACTCGCACCGTACGTGGCCACCACGTAATCGGGGCAGTAACGGCGATCAGACGGTCCACTCTGTGCCTGCGCGAACGCGGTTGCGCCTGCGCACCTCCCAGTCGTACGCATCAACCGACTGAGGGAGCCACCGATGATCGACATCACACCTAACGGGACGGGCCTTCCCGGCATCGAGCAACTGCGCATCATTGTCGGCGCCGTGATGACCGTCGGACTGATCCTGAGCGTGCTCGCGCTGATCATCGCGGCGATCGTGTGGGGCTTCGGCGCCAATTCGTCCAACCCGCACCTCGCCTCGCGCGGCAAGGTGGGCGTGCTGGTCGCCTGCGGCGCCGCCATCATCTGCGGCTCAGCCGTCACATTGGTGAACTTCTTCTGGACCGTCGGCCAAGCCGTCTGACCCCGATTCCCACCTGAACGGGGCTCCAGATGAGCGTGTGCGACGTGCCGGTAATCGCCGACGTCTGCAGGACTGCGGGTGAAGGCGCCGCTGCATTGGTCGCGGCGCCGTTCGATTGGCTTGCGCATGCGATGGGCTCAGCCGCAGCCTGGCTGTTCGAGTCCGTCTGGGCAGCTTTTGATTCCACCACGCTCGTCGACGTCACCGACCCGGCGTACATCGACGTCTACAACGTGCTCTTCGGCGTGGCCGTCTTCGTCACCCTGGTGTTGTTCTGCCTTCAACTTCTCACCGGCCTCGTTCACCGCGACCCGACAGCGCTCTCCCGAGCCGCGATCGGCGTCGCTAAGTCGGTACTCGGATCATTTGTCATCATCACCATCACCGGCCTGCTCCTCGAAATCACGGATCAGCTCACGATCGGAGTCGTCGTCGCGAGCGGCAACACGATGGAAGGCATGGGCGACCGCATCGCCCTCCTCGCCACCGGCCTCACAGCCATCAGCCTCGGAGCCCCCGGCGTCGGCGCGATCGTCACCATCTTCCTGTCCTCACTCGCGATCACAGGCGCGGCCATCGTCTGGTTCTCCCTCCTCATCCGCAAAGCCCTGCTGCTTGTGGCGATCGTCTTCGGGCCCATCGCGCTCGCCGGCGCGACCTGGGATGCCGCCAAAGGATGGTTCTCGAAATGGGTCGCGTTCGTGATGGCCCTCATCCTCTCGAAACTCGTGCTTGTCGTGATCTTCTTGGTGGCGGTCGCGCAAGTCTCGGCACCGATCGATGCCGACCTGGCCTCCGTCAGCGATCCGATCGCCGGAATCGTCTTGATGTTCATCGCAGCCTTCGCCCCATACATCACCTACAAATTCCTCAACTTCTTGGGGGTCGACATGTACCACGCGATGTCCAGCGAACAGGAAGCGAAGTCGGCGATGAACCGCCCCGTCCCGGTACCGAAAGCACCGATGGTCGACGACCCGAAGAAGATCCTCGAGCCCAGCGGTGACGGCGGAAACGGAAAGGCACCACAAGGCGGCCCCGCCCCGACAACCTCATCGAGCGGTGGAGGGCCTGGTCCCACATCGTCGGGCAATGGATCGGGCGGTGGCGGCGCTGCCGCCAAGGGCGCATCCGCCAAGGCTGGAACGGCCGGCGCAGGCGCAGCAGCAGGGGCGGCGACCGCGGGCGTCTCCGTCGTCGCGGAAGTCGTCAAGGCCGCGGCCCAAGCCGGCCCGAACATGGCCAGCACGGTCGGACAGGCAGCGGATGCCCACAGCCAGTCCTCGAGTAACACCGCCACACCCAGCACATCACGGCCATCACCCGGGACCTTCTCCCCACCAGGCAAGGACGTGTAACCATGGACACCGAAAATACCCGCACCGAATACCCACTGCCAGCAGTTCAGTTTTCACGCCTCACCAAACGAGGCATCATGCTCGGCCTATCGGTCCCGCAATTGATCGCCCTGTCCATCGGCACGCTCACCATCGTCACCGTGCTCTACACGACTGGCGCCTCCGGCATTCCCTGGACTGCTCCCCTGTGGGGCACCGCCGCGTTGATCGCCCTCATTCCCCTCGGGGGTCGAAAGATCGTCGAGTGGGTGCCAATCGTCAGCCGATGGATGCTGCGCGCCGGCACAGAGCAGCTCACGTACCGGCGTCGAATCGTGCACCCACGCCCGGTCGGCACGCTGTCGCTGCCGGGCGACGCATCCGCTCTGCGCGAATGGAACGACCCCGAGTCAGGCGCGGTCATGATCCACGACCCTCACGCGCGCACTCTCACCGCGGTCGTGGTGGTATCGCACCCGGCCTTCGCCCTGCTCGACCCCGGGGAGCAGCATCGCCGAGTGGCCGGGTGGGGACGAGTGCTCGCCAGTGCCTGCAGGTCCGGGCGAATCGCGCGCCTGCAGGTCTCGGAACGCACGCTGCCCGATTCCGGCACCGGACTGGCCGAGTGGTGGGAACGGCACGGCAGCAACGACGACAGTTGGGCCGCCGCCACCTACCGCGAACTCATCGCGCGCGCCGGCCCCACCAACGAACGCCATGCGACGACGATCAGCGTCTCCCTAGACCTCACCGCTGCCTCACGTCAGGTCCGCACGCAAGGCGGCGGCATGCGCGGCGCGGCGGCCGTGCTGCGCCAGGAAATGACCGCCCTCACCGCGTCCCTGCGCGCAGCGGACCTCACCGTCGGCACTTGGCTCGCTGCTGACGAGCTCGCAAGAATACTCCGCACGGCATACGACCCCGACGTCGGCGTCGACTTAGAACGCCACCCGGATATCGGGTGCTCGCTGGAAACCGCCGGCCCTGTCGCCGTCGCTGAAAGCTGGGATCACCTCCGCACCGACAGCGCCTTCCACGCCGTGCTCTGGATCAGCGAATGGCCCAGGTCACAGGTGTTCCCCGGATTCCTCTCCCCCATGGTCTTCACCAACGGCATCCTCCGAACAGTCGCGCTGCACTACCTGCCCGTCCGCACCGATCAGGCGGCGCGCGACCTGCGCAAGAAGAAGACCGAACTGATCAGCGACGCCCACCAACGCACCCGCATCGGCCAAATAGCGGATGCCGGAGCCACCGCCGAATACGACGACCTCCTGCACCAGGAGGCCGACCTCACCGCCGGCCACGGCGTACTGCGCACGACCGGACTCGTATGCGTGACCGCGCCCACCCTCGACGAGCTTGACGCCGCCGTGGCGTCGATCGAGCAGGCCGCCATCCAGGCATCCTGCGAAACCCGCCGACTCGTCGGCCAACAGGCCCAGGCCTTCACCGCCGCAGCGCTCCCCCTGTGCCGCAGCGTGTAGTCCTGATGAGAGTGGATCAATACCCCAAGCCGGGCCTAACGCTCAAGTTGAGCTCAGGTGCACGGCCCCCTATCTGACATTGATATAGGCACGAATAATCCGACCGTCATGCAGTTCGCCGTAGATGGGGTAGGCCCCGTCTCCCCAGGCCGTGTGGAACACCACCCCGGCACCCGCGTGCCCCATCTTGAAGCCGAGTTCTCCATATCCATCGGGATTCGTCGTCTCACAGGCTCCTCTGAAGGAGTACGGAGGAAGGGCCTGGGCATTGTCATCTGCGGGATCTGACCTGACTTGACGGGACGGGGTGTCTCCCGGGGTGCCATCGTGTGCCAATCTGCCCTGCCATTCGTCATCGATGTAACACGGATCGGTGATCATGAGCATCCCGCTATCGACGCCCACTTCGCCCAAAAAGACGACTTGAATTTCGTGGTCCTGCGGCATGTCGTCATCCTCTTCCCGTTCCTCGAGAGCGAGCATCAGCCTGAAACCACGCGTTCGAAGGAGGTCAGATTCTATGTTCGCCTTCTCGCGTTGCAGGGCAGTGAGGGACTCCGCATTAATTTCTTTGTCGTCCTTGAGGCGGATGATCTCGCTTTCACGGGTCTGTATGCGTTCCTCCAGCGTGCGCTCCATGAACTCTGGAGATCGCTTCTCTAACTCCTGTGCCTTGTCCTTCCAGAAATCTCGGTTTTTCTCGACACTCGATATCTCCGCAGCTCGTGCGGTCAGGGCAGCTTTCAAATTGCCGACGTACAGCCTCCAGATAAATGCGCCAGCAACCAACGCTGCCGTGTTCATGGCGAGCTGTAGAACGTCCACTACTGAACTGACCCATGGTGGCATAACTGCCCCTTTCTTCCCAGATACTGGTAGCCAACCAGTGAAATTACCGATGGCTGACAACGCGGACCAACTCTTGGCCTAAGCGTCCAACCTGCTCCCCGGTTTCGCAAACGGGTAGCGGCGGGAATCGAGCTCGCGGAACGCCGAACTCGCGCAGGATGGTGCACAAGCTGCTGGGCGGGGAGCTGCTCGGCACACGGGCCGGGGCATCACGCGAACCGCCTCGAAACCTATGTGTCTCACCCATGGATTTTGACACAGGGATTCGAGACACCTCGCCCATGAATCGGCAACCCGCCGGAGGGATGCGCGGAATCAAAGGCACGGAGCGCGTTCCCCTGACGGGTTTCCGCTCAGCGAGAAAGCCGATGCCGATCGCACCGCGGGCGATGATGACTCCCCCCTGCGCCGCAGCGTGTGAACGGTGCACACCTGTCGTGTGAAGCACTCAGATTGGAGCCGACATGTTCGACCAACATCCACAACCACCAGACTCCCGATGGATAAGCGTCATCTTTCTGCAGGGAGAGCAAGCCGAGGAACTTCTGGGCATGATCGATCGCAACGGACCCGCTGTCGCACGCCAGTTTCTCCAACAGTGGGACTACGGCGAGCAGACCACCGATGCCGCCCTCACGAACGGGTATGTCTACGACCACATTCCGGCCGGAACGACCGACCGAACCATCGAAGATGCCGCCTCCCCGTACGCGCTGACCTACAGCACGCAATTCCGGTACGTCTCGCTGCTGCGGCGGTATCCGGTCGCACCTGAATGGGAACCCGCGCTGGCACCGGCAAGCACGCCTGGGATTCGAGCACGCCACGCCGCCGACATCTGGGCCCCGACCCGAGACCGGACGACGAACATGGCAGGGCACACGGTCGCGCTGTGAGAAACGCCGACACAGACGAGCGGATGCACACAGCCTCGCTGGTCGAACCGCACGGCGAGCCACGCCGCGACCGCCACGCCCGACGGAGATCCGCGGCGAAGATCGAAGCGGATGCCCGCAAGGCCAAGCGACTCGAGGCACGCACCCGCTGGCGCGCCGAGCGGGACGAAGCACGATCGAGGACCTACCTGGCCGCGAGCGGAGAATCGGGTCCCGCCCAATTGCGGATGCCCGGGCTTCTCCGGCTCCCCAAACACCAGGACACGTCAGCGACGCTCTCGGGTCACTACCCGTTTCTGGCCGAGGCGGGGCTCGGCTCGGCTGGCGTCTTCGTCGGGCAAGACCTCTACTCGGGCGGTTCGTTCGTCTACGACCCCTGGGTGCTCTACCAACGCGGCCTGATCACCGCCCCGAACATCGTGCTGGCCGGCATCGTCGGCTCTGGAAAATCCTCCCTGGCGAAGTCCCTCTACACCCGCTCGCTCCCCTTCGGCCGCCGCGTCTACGTGCCCGGCGATCCCAAGGGCGAGCACACCGCCGTCGCCGAAGCCGTCGGCGGCAAGGCCATCATCCTCGGCCACGGACTCAGTAACCGACTCAACCCACTCGACGAAGGACACCGGGCAGCATCCTCATCCAATGCCGAATGGTCGGCACAACTGACCGCGCGGCGCCGCGACCTGATCGGCGCCCTCGCCGAAACGGTGCTCGATCGACCCCTCAGCCCCCTCGAACACACGGCCATCGACCTCGCGTTAGCGGATGCTGTGCGGAGCGCCAAGGTACCAATCCTGCCGATGGTCGTTGATCGCATCCTTGCCCCGAACCCCACGGACGACGAGGGCCGGCTCGCGGAGGACGGACGCCTTGTTGGCCATGCGCTGCGACGGCTGGTGGCCGGTGACCTCGCCGGGCTCTTCGACGGACCGTCCACCGTGCGCTTTGACCCCTCTCTTCCGATGGTGTCGCTCGACCTGTCGCGGGTGGCGGAGAACTCGACGCTTATTTCGGTGCTGATGACGTGCTCGTCGGCGTGGATGGAGTCCGCACTTGCGGATCCGGACGGCGGCCAGCGGTGGGTCATCTACGACGAGGCCTGGCGGCTCATGGCCTATCCGGCGCTACTGCGCAGGATGGACGCCCAGTGGCGCCTGGCCCGCCACTTCGGGATCGCGAACATGCTCATCTTCCACAAGCTCAGCGACCTCGACAATGTCGGCGACTCGGGCTCCGCCATGCGCGCGCTCGCGTCGTCACTGCTGGCCAACGCGGAGACTCGCATCGTTTACCGCCAGGAACCGGACCAGCTCGGATCCACAGCATCCGCTCTCGGTCTCACCCGAACCGAACAAAATCTGCTCCCCACGCTTGGCACCGGGCAAGGGCTCTGGCGTATCAAGGGCCGCAGCTTTGTTGTGCAACATCAACTCCACCCCGACGAGCTCGCGGCCTTCGACACGACCGCCCGGATGACAGGCGAGTCCACAATGCGGGGCACGCAACGCACATCTCATACAAATTGAGGAGGGACTGCCATGACCGAGAGCGTGATGCACGACGAGCGAGAAGCAAGAATAATGCTCGCGGCGCTGTCCGAGCCCGGCGATGTCATCACAGGAACGTTGATCGCTCGGCTTGGCCCGGCGGAGACGGTGCAGCTGATCACCTCGGGCGTTCGCCTTCCGAACGGCGTTGACCCCGCAGAGGGCGAACTGTGGCGACGCCGGCTGGCTCCGCGCCTCAACCCCGGCCAGGTCGATCGCATCCGCGCCGACATGGAGCGCCACCATCTGCGACTGCTGACGCCAGAGGACATCGACTGGCCCGGTGAGCTGCAACAGCTCAGTACCAGCGCGCCGATCGCGCTCTGGCTCAAGGGCGACCCGAATCAACTCGCGGCGCCGCTGCCCGCCCGAGTTGCCATCGTCGGCGCCCATGCCGCAACTGCTTATGGCAGCCAGGTCGCCACCGAACTCGCCTCCGATCTCGCTTCGCAAGGCCGCTCGATCGTGTCTGGGGGTGCCTACGGCATCGACGAATCAGCGCATCGAGCAGCTACCGTGTCCTATCCAGGTTCGACGATCGCCGTCCTCGCCGGCGGCCTCGACCGGCTCTACCCGACCGGCCACGAGCAGCTCTTCGAACGCATCGAACAGAGCGGCGGACTGTTCGTCAGCGAACTACCGCCCGGATCCGCCCCAACACGGTGGCGGTTCCTGCAACGCAACCGCATCCTGGCTGCCCTCACGGGCGCGACCGTCGTTGTGGAGGCGGGGCATCGATCCGGCTCGCTGAACGTCGCAGCTCAGGCCCACGCCCTGGGGCGACCCGTCGGCGCCGTTCCCGGCCCGGTGACGAGCCCGGCGAGTGCCGGCTGCCATCGGTTGATCCAGGAAGGGATCGCAAGCCTTATCACCGATGCACAGGATGTGACTGACCTGCTGGACTCGACCGTCGGCTTCTCCGGAGACCGGACCTTCGCATACTCCCCCACGAGACGGTTCACCCGAACCGGCCCTCACCTAACGTTCTAACACTTCCGCCGAACGGGGACACGACCGATGAACACTCCGCGACCGCACGCTGCGCTTGGCGATGAGCTTGCCAACCTGGGCATCGGACTGCTGATCAGTACGGCGGGCTTCGCCCTCCTCCTTCGTGCCGCGGGTGCTGTCACCTCCTGGGCGACCAGCACCCGGCAACCTGCCGGCGGGCCGGCGACCGGGCTTGCCGTGCTGCTCGACCCGGGTCATCCGTCGGCGGCTCTGCAGGCACCCGGCCTGAACCCCGTCGCCTACTGGCTTACTACGATCTTGATGCTCGGTCTGGCGGTGACGGCGGCATTCTGGTTATGGCGGGTGTTCCGAGGCACGGGCCACACGGCCAAGGTCGACCCTCACCACATCCTGGGAATAGCGACGAGCGCCGAGGTATCGCGGGCCGCGTCACACTCGGCGCTTATGAAGCGCGCGGCGCACCTTCGACCTTCCCTCAAGAACGCCGGCCCCGGCGACGTCGGCTACCGAATCGGCCGATCCCGCAACACCACCGTCTGGGCGAGCGTCGAGGACTCCATCCTGGTCATCGGTCCGCCGCGCTCCGGCAAAGGGGCGCACATCGTGATCAATGCCATCCTCGACGCCCCCGGTCCGGTCGTGACCACGTCCACTCGCCCCGACAACCTGACGACAACTCTTCGCGCACGGCAGCGGATGGGCCCCGTCGCGGTATTCGATCCCCAACGGCTCGCAGCGGGCGTGCCTGTAGGACTTCGGTGGTCGCCGATCCGGGGCTGCGAAGACCCACTCACGGCGATGATCCGCGCGTCAGGACTCGCCGCCGGCACCGGACTCGCTGCAGGCGGAGTCGACGGAGGCGGATTCTGGGAAGCCAAAACCCGAACCGCCCTGCAATGCCTGCTGCACGCGGCAGCGCTAGACAGCTGCCAGCCCGCCGAGCTGTTCCGCTGGACCCTCGATCCGGCCGCAGCCCACGACGCGGTCTCCATCCTGATGAGCACCCTGGCCGCGGCCACCGGCTGGGGCGACTCCCTCCAAGCCATGCTCGAAGCCGACCCCCGCACGCGCGACTCCATCTGGCAGGGCGTTTCACTGTCGTTGGGTGCGCTGGCCGACCCGCGCGTGCTGGATGCCGTCTCACCGAGCGAGGGCGAGGGGTTCGACCCCGAAGGGTTCTTGCGTAGCAATGGCACCCTGTATCTCCTCGCCACCGGAGCGGGCTCGAACAACTCCGCCGCGCTCGTGTCCGCGTTCGTCGAGGACCTGGTCGAGACCGCACGCCGCATCGCCGCACGAAGCGCGGGTGCGCGCCTCGACCCACCGTTGTTGCTTGCGCTCGACGAGATCGGCAACCTCGCACCACTCCCCTCCCTCCCGAACCTCATGGCCGAAGGCGGCGGGACCGGCATCACGACCATGCCGGTGCTCCAGTCACTCTCCCAGGCACGCACAAAATGGAGCGACAACGCGGCCGGCACTATCTGGGACTCATCGATCGTCAAGATCGTGCTCGGCGGAGGATCAAACTCAAAAGACCTCCACGACCTCTCGACCCTCATCGGCGACCGCGACGAGGCCACTGACTCCACGACCATCGGTGACCGCGGTTCACGCTCAGCTCAGCGTTCCATTCGCCGCGTCCCGATCATGCCGCCCGACACCATCCGCACCCTGCCGTTCGGCACCGGTCTCATCATGCTCCGCGCGGCCCCACCCATCATCGCGAGCTTGCACATGTGGACCGCACGCCCCGACGCAAAGATGCTGCGTGCCAACCGGGAGGAAATCGAAGGATTGATGCGCGAACCCAATTTCGACCAGCCCGCGGAGCAACCTGCCGGCCAAGCGGAATAGCGGTTCTTCGGCCGCGATCGCCCAGCCTAAGCAAGATCAGGACGGCCGACGGTCGACGGTCAGCGGGTAGCCGCGTCTGATTGGCGATGAAGTCCACTTAGCTGCGACCTGAACCCCAAAGGTGAGGGCTCGATTCTGGATGCCGCTTTACGCGATGGTGATAATCGGTGACGAGGATAGCGATCGCGAGGATATCGATCGCGACGAGATCGATGAGTAGCTCGCGATCGTAAAACCGCCGCATTGAGATTTCAGTGTCTGCTCGTCGAGGGAGTCCGTCGATGACACAAGGATGGTGCGTGATGCCTTGCGAGCAAGTAGCTGACGCTAACCACGAAGCACGAGCGCGATCCTTACAAACCTCCGGCCGAGGTCCTTTCTATGACAGCGATGCCGGTCCCGATGCGAGGATTCGACACAGCCCCCGAAGCTCATCGAGCTCGACCAGAGCTCGCGGGTTGCCGTCGAGATTGAGTAACGGCGCTTGGTCGAGGATGAGCGCCGCTTCGGTCGCCCGGACGTCGGCTTCAGGGAGAACTACCCAATTGACCTCAAGATTCGCGTTGATCCACCCGACGATGGCCTCTCGGTCCTGCTTCTGGAAGCTGAAGTTGTATTTGTTCGCCTTGGAGGCCAGCGATCCGGCCAGCGGACGATACCCGAGCACCGCCCCGACGCTTCTAAAGAAAGTGCCGTGGCCGCGTCCGCGAAGCTCGTTACCGAGCATGCGCTTCTTGAGCGACGTCCCTTTACCGATGTAGATCAAGCGGGTCCGGCGGACAGAAAGTAATGTCTCGAACGGTTCGGGCAGTTCCACGCCGCCCGCAAGCCGAATGGCGTAAACACCGAACGCATCCGGCACATCCTTGTCAATCTCGCCTGCAGGCCTGAATGACGCGTCTTCGAGCAGTGTGACGCTCACCTGTCGTTCCTCACGCCTCGACCGCCGCACGCTCCTGCAGGCGCTCCCGAATGATCTCGAAGATGTTGTCGGGGAAGCGCGGCTTCACCCGGTGCTTTGTTCCGGTCTTCATTTCCTTGACCAGCTTCTCGATGGATTCGGCGTGGTGGAAGTTGCCACCGGCCGCGAAATAGGCTCGGAGCCAGACATCGACCTCGATCGTGTAGCCGTCCGTTGAGAACGCGCGGACGAGCTGCACAACGGCGTCCTTGCCGGGTCCAGAGCTCAGCCCGTTGTACTGATGATCGATCATCATGCGACAGGCCTCGACCATGAGTGGGGCTGGCGCCGTCAAGGCCTCGCCGGTGTGAAGATTGAGCGCACCTGAGCCGTCAAGCCAGGTCCGTACGACGTCGCGCGGTGACCAGACGAGCACGAACAGGCGACTGACAGAGCCAGTCTCCACAGCTTCGCGAATGAGCTCGAGGTCCCGTTGCTCGAACGGATGAAGCACCGCAATGGCATGGTCGATGACCTTGTCATCGCGCTTTAGCATGCCGACCTCTCGGATATTGAACAAGGTGCGCGTCGTCCGGTCGGGCGCGACAAACTCGGCGGCCTCGACATCGGCGCCGCGCTCGTCATTAACGAACTTCTCTACGTCGGTCACCGCGAAAAGATACGGAGCCTCACCGATCCACTCGCGGATGACCGCACTCTGCGGCTCCATCGCGGTGCCGTGCTGAGCCCAGTCTTCGCGCACCATGTATGCAATTTCAGTCATGAACATATGCTCTCAGAAGCCACCGACGTCCTCCGTCACTGTCGACTCCGCGTCGGTGGAGATTCGATCCAGCGACGGCGACGGACGCCAAAGGCTCGCCACATCCGGGCCGAGGTTCATCGCTTCTTTGATGCGTTCCAGCTCCGCCCGGAACGAAGGGCTCAGCCGTGTCGGAAGTGTTGTCTGCAAGTCCCTTCTACTGGTTTGACACAAACTGTCGGATCGCTCTGCATAGCCTTTTCAGCCCCATCCCCGAACCTGGCCACTTCCTTTTCTCCATGGAGCCAGTCGAGCAGAGCAACGTTGACGCATCCGGCCGACGCTGCAATATCAACATTGAAGTCCGGTCGCTTGGGACATCGCACACGCGGGCCGGCATGCGGCAGCCCCTGGGCAGGACCATGGACGTGGCGCGGAGCGCACCTCTTAGTTGACGTGGATCAAGACGGTTCGCTCTGTTACAGGAGGTTGAGTTTCATGGCATTTCACACCCAACAATCGCTGTCAGGTTTCATCGCCTCGGAGGCGCAGCAATCGGTCGCCGAGAACGGTGAAACCCGTTTCAGCGTCCGCATCGGCCAGCCGCACTTTCGTCGCGAGGACAATGGCAGTTTTACCGTGCTCGAGCCGACCTTCCACGACCTCGTCGCCTACCGAGCCACTGCGGATCGGGCGCTCACGCGGTTCGCCAAAGGTGACAGCTTCGTCGCCGAAGGCTACGTTCGCAACTTTGAGATCGAGCGCGAGGGCGAGATCATCCAGCGTGAGGAGTTCGTTGCGAAGAAGATCGGCCACGACCTCGCCCGCACCAACTACGACGTCGACCGAAAAACACGCCGCTCACCCACCAGTCCCGAGCGGGACGCATCGGCCACCCAGCAGGTCATTTCCCATGAGGCAACGCCCGTTCGCACCGACTCCGCCGCAATTGGAATCTGACTGCGGCGATGGTAGAACTCCCGATTGAGTGGCCGCCCGGCGGTGACGATGCCCCGCTCGGCGAGGAGTCAGACGACCTCGACGGGCCTCTCGTTGTAGAGCCGCCGCATCCGGTCAATTGGAACCTCCTCACCGGCGACGAAGCCGAAACCGAATGGATCGAACTCAACCGGTGGGTGAACTGGCTACGACGGACGTATGGACTCCCAGCGTCCGTCGTGCCACCGTTCTGGCACCGGCACCCCGAACTCGTCTGGGAGCTCTCCGCCCTGCACCTGCACTGGCTCTGCGCCTACGACCCCGACCAGCACGGCTCCGCCCCCTTCGGCTGGCACCGTGATTTCGCCGACGCCCGCCAACGCCTCCACGACTGGGTGGCAACATCCGGCACGCGCTTGGATCGAGACCGCCCCACCCGTCAGACCACCTGGCCAGGAGAACCGCCCGCCGACGCCATCGAGGACATCCCGATCGGCGACCGCGACAAGGACTTCGCCCAGTTCGTCACCGACGACGTCGCCAAACGACGTCAAGCCGAGGCTGAGTTCTATGCTTGCGCCAAATCCAGTTGATATGCCGCCAGAGCAGACGTCGCGAAGAGCGCAATCGGGTTTGCTCCGCGTGATCCGCAAATTCCACGTGCGGCAAGAAGGCCCGACCCTGAAAACTGCAGCCGCAAGACTCGACCGCTCCTTGCACGGGCAAGGCGCCCTCCATCGGGTCGCATTCTTTAGGGCCAACTACGGTCGGGACGAGGACACCCGCCCAGGCGGTAAAGCGGGCGTTCACGAGTGTGTCCGCTCGAAGCCGATCCGCAGCGAGATTCGTTACTCTAACGCTCAGCTTTCCCAGCGCCGTTTCTCCAGCTGAGCGCCTTCGAGAGCACTCATCATGACCCACCCGCGCCCCAAACCACTCCGGTGAGCGCTGCGGATCCGTCGTCCTGTGATGCGTTGCTTCGCAATGCGGTCTCTGCCTCATACCTCGACCCCGGGCCGCCACGCTGCGCGAGAGTCCTGCCCAGCGGTGACGCGAATACGAGCTGTTTAGGCCAAGGTCTCCTGCGGCCGCAGATGACGCACCTCTGCGAGAATTCTTTACGGACAGGTTAGACACGACACGTTGGCTCAGCCAGAAGGCTCATCCCTGTCCGCGTGGTGCCGTTCCCACAGGAAACGTCCCGCTAACGGGCGGCTAGATGTACCGCCACTTCCCCAACGAAGGTGACGGCGCGGTCAGGCGTCTTCGCGAGATCCCGGGCCGCGCTCAATTTCGCATCGTATCCCCGCACGGTTGTGCCCATAGGATGGCAAGCAGAAAATCCCAACAACACCCGAGAGGATGCCATGCGACTTATGCCGGATGTGCGCAGGCAACTGCTTGAGCAGAATGAGGGCTTCTCGACGACGACGAGCTATGAGGGCAAGAACTCCAGCGAGGACCGCAGATACACCATCACCGACGGAAAGCTGCACGTGCACGCGAGCGGCAACACCTCGTGGGCTGACAGCCGCTACAAAAGCGACTTTGTCGCCGATGATGATCAGACCCATCGGTACCTCTACAACAATCTCAGCCTGCTCAACCAGGACGACGTCATCCAAACAAAAGTCGTTAGGCCGAAGCGGCCGCCAGAATCTGTTGCAGCAATTGAGCAACCCGTCACGGTCGATCAGCTCGCCGATCCGACTGCCAACGCAAGCGACCGTAGGGTTGTCGTTGTCGTTGCGGTTGTAGTCGTCGGTGTCGTCGTCGTCGTCGGCACTCTCGCCTATGTCTTGGGCAAGCCCGCGTGGGACAATCGTATGAAGCCCGCCATCGAACGTCGGCGTGCCGAGCGCGCGCAGCGTAAGGCGACAGCTGCCTGCGAACGTATGCGAACCGAGACGCGCGACGACGCACCAGCAGAGGGCTGACCGCGAGCTGAGCCATAACCAAGTGCGAGGCCAATGTGCGGCCTCCTCCTGGTCGACCTAGCCCTTTATGAGGCATGCGGCATCGAATGGAACATCGGAATCAACATGGTGGAATATAACCCGCTGACGGCGCAGGTCCAATCCCTCAAGATAGTCCTAGGCGAGCTGCGCGCGACGACAGCCGATCTTCGCTTTCAGCTCGGCTGGTATGACGCCTTTGACCCCTCCGCGGCGGTCGGACTTGGCGAAGTTGAGGCGCGTGCGGTCGCGAGCATCAATAGTCAGCTCGCGGAACTCGAAACCGCTCTCGCGAATGCCACAGAATGCGCCGAGCGCGTTCGTCCGGCCACCCTCGCGGGATGGAATCCGCATTACTGGTTCTCCGAGACCCGTTCCATGGCCAAGAGGGAGCTGGCGCAGTACCTCGCCCAGATCGAGAAGTGCGGCGCGAACCTTCACCGGTACGGTGACGAGCGCGACCGCGCGCTGGCAGCCATTACCAGTGCGCAAGAATCGCTGACGCAATACTCGACGTTCGGCCGGGAGGCGGCTGCGGCCAGCTTGGTCGGCCTCGATGCTGAGATCGAGCACGCAAGTGCCGAGCTCGAAAAGTGGGAGACGCGAGAGAAGGCGCTCAGCATAAAGCTCGAGGTTCCCCTGCGTGAGTTCTTGGATCTACGAAGGCAGCTGGACGGGCTGAAGTCGGATCTCGACACGGCCAAGCGGTTGGAGCGCGGATTAGGCGACGCGGGCGATCGTTTCGCGCTGAAGCAGATCCACGAGGATTGCGAACGCAGGTTTGGCACGGGGTCTCCGAGGGAGGTCATCAAGCGAACCGGCAGAGCGATCAAAAGCTTCGAGCGGAACACCGACAAGCTGGAAAGCAGGCTTAGAGAAATCGCGCGAATTGGCTCGCTCGATGTCCATATGCTCGTCATCGATGGCAGCAACCTTTGCTACGAGGATGGCAAGTTGATCGGACTCTACGCACTGCGGGCGGTGTGCGATCACCTGCCTGACGACCTCGACCTCATCGTGGTATTCGATGCATCGATACGTAAGAAACTTGGCGTGAACGATGACACTCTCAGGTCGCAACTTCCAGGGGTGAAGGTGCATATCGTCGCATCAAAGGCGGGCGCGGACGCGACCATCCTCGCTGCAGCCCAAGATCCCACCTCGTTCGTTCTGAGCAACGACCGTTTTGCGGACTTCCCAGACAAGCCAGCCGTGCATGACGGGCGGCTCATCCAGCACGAGATCATCAATCGTCGCGTTCTCATTGAGGAATTGTCGATCGACGTCGAATACAGCAACCGAGGTTAACCACAAAGACTTCATTTGATCGTGGGGGCTCGCAGACCTGGCGACGGAATCTGTGTCCATCAAGGTTCCCCTCCGAAATCCCTCACCGTGGTGGCGCGAGCTTCTGCAGCACGGCGGCGGGCCCGGGCTTCACTGTGCGGTCGGGCTCGGCGTAGTGGGCCTTCGTCGTCGACGTGGACGTGTGCCCGAGCATGTCGGCGGCAGCCTGCATGCCGAGCTCGTTGGCGAGCAGCGTCGCCCCCGTGCGGCGAAAGGAGTGCGGAGTGATGCCCAGGCCCTCGAGGCCAGCATTGCGGAGTATCCCCCGGAACGTGCGCCTGACGTTGTATGGCGTGAGCGGGGTGCCAACGCGGGAGTAGAACAGCAAGTGCTCTGCGTCGTCCGGATCGAGTAGTGCCAGACGTTGGCGAATCACATCGGCCGCGAACTGCGGCACGCCAATGACTCGGTTCGACTCATGCGTCTTGGGATGCTCCTGGCGATGCACGCCGGCCTTGTTATGCACAACGAGCGTGCCGCTGATGTTGACCCGCGGCGGATCGGCGTCCATGTCGACGTCGCACTGCCGCAGCGCGAGTGCCTCGCCGATGCGAGTTGCGGTGCCGAGCATCACCTCGATGATGTCCCGCACCTGGCCGTCGGATCGTGGCCCCATCCTGCCGTCTTCCATGCGCCATTCGCGGGCTGCGAGGCGGATCGCAGCGATCTGCTCGGTCGTGAGTGCCTTCGGCGTGTGCGGGGGCTTCTTCATCCGCGAGGTCTCCTTCATAGGATTACGCGGAATGATCTCCCGTCGCACGGCAAAGGCCAGGATCATGCCGAGCAGCGTGCGAGAGTGCTTCGCTCTCGGGTACGACTGCGCGCGCTGCTGCCTCAGGAAGAGCTCGATCCGCCCAACGGTCACTTCACGAATCGTAAAGTTCTCGAAGAAGGGCAAGACAAGCACGCGCAGTTCGCGCTGGTAGGTGTCTTTCGTACCCTGAGTGCGGTCAACGTCGAGCATCACGTCCTCCATCCAGGCGGCAGCGAGCAGCAGGAATGGTGAGCTCGCCGTGAGCAAGTCGCCGCTACCGCCGGCCCGTAGGCGGGCCGCTAGGTCCGACTTGAGGGCTGCCTGCGCGTCGTTACGACTCGAGCCGGTCGCGGTCACCTTGCGCGTCTGACCGTCCCAGTCGCGGAAGCGAGTCACGGAGCGAAAAATCCCGAGACTGACCTGTTGAGTCGTAATGGCACCGAACGTGCTGATCGGGAGCCGAGGTCGTCCGGCCATCAGCGTCTGTCCCCGTGAGCGCTGCTGGATGGTTCGGGCTCGTGGAGGCCGTCCAGCCACCGCACCACGTCGGAAACGCGGTAGCGAATCTCTCGGCCGACTCGAATGCCGGACGGGCCACGGCCGCCGGCACGCAGGTCGTAGATCGCTTGCGCTTGCACGCCGAGATATTCGGCGAGGTCGCTTGTCGTTAAAACTGGCTCAAGGCCGAGCCCGAGCCCGAGGTGTCGTTCGCTGTCCATAACCCATAGGTAACCGAGGTCACTCCAGATGACTCGAACTGGGTCGTGCACCTTCTCTCTGAACACCCGGAGAAGGCGGAAATTTTTGAATAAACGGTTAATAAACGGATAGTGCGTCAAGTCTTGCCCTTTCGGTACAGACAAGAAGCCCTGATCAGATGAAATTTACAGTAGGGCGGCCGGGACTTGAACCCGGGACCGACGGATTATGAGTCCGCTGCTCTAACCAGCTGAGCTACCGCCCCAAAAAGCGCGACCAAAACGTCCCGCCAGAACTACGTGACTACTCCGGCAGATGCGCCGAGGCCCCGTTGGTGACCAAATCGCCCACCGGCTCCCCACGATACAGGCATTCGAATGTGCTCAACGTGCGCTTGATGTCGTGCGCGGCAATGAGCTTGAGCGACTCGCGCTTGAGCGCCTCCAGGAGCTCCGGCGTCGCCGTGAGCACGACAGTGAGTTTGTCGGCGAGATCTTGCGCATCGCTCGGCTTGAACAGGTACCCGTTCGCATGGTCATGCACGAGGTGCGGGAGCGCCATGGCGTCAGCGGCGACGATCGGCAATCCGGAGGCCATAGCCTCCATGGTGGCGATGCTCTGCAGCTCGGCGATCGACGGCATCGCGAAAACCGTCGCCCGCGAGTACGCCGCGCGCAGCTCCGCATCCGTCACGTACCCGGTAAACGTGACCCGTGAGCGGATGCCGAGGGTGTCAGCCAGGTGCTCCAGGTTGCGTCTCTGGTCTCCCCCGCCCACGATTTCGACCTGCACATCGAGGTCGGGATTCAACTTCGCCACCGCTTCGAGTAGCACGTCGATCTGCTTCTCGCCGGTGACCCGCCCCACAAACAGAATGCGGTTCTCCGTGCGTGGTTCAAAATTCGGCGAGTAGTTATCAGCGTCAATGCCGCAGGAAATGGCGTGGATACCGGTCAGCCCGGTGTATTTTTCCAGGAACTGGGCGGCCCGCCGGGTGGGCGTAGTCACCGCTGCGGCACGTCCGAACGTGCGCCGGGCCGCTCGCCAGGCTGCCTTGATCACGCGATCCTGAAAACCCAACGGAACCAGGGAAAATTTCACCATGTTCTCGGGCATGAAATGGTTCGTACCAACCAAACGAATGTCCCGCTTCGCCGCCTCGATCGACACGCCACGCCCGACGTTGATGTGCGACTGAAAATGCACGACGTCTGGGCGGTAGGAATCGAGAATGCGACGGCTCTGGCCGCGAACCAGCCACGGCAGCGCAAACCGCAGCCAGTCGTGCGGATACCAGCGCCAGCTGTGCAGGCGGTGCACCACCATGGGCTGGCCCTCGTGTATCTCGGTCCGGCTGCCGTGCTTGCGTGATGCAGCGGGCGCCATGATCTGAACCTCGTGGCCTCGTTCCACCAGGCCGGCGGCGAGCCGCTCGGCGAAACGCGCAGCCCCGTTCACGTCGGGAGCAAACGTGTCCGCAGCGATGAGCACCCGAATCGGCGGTTTTTTCGCCGAGGCATTCGGGCCACGCTGTGGCGTAACGCCCGGAGTCGGGCTGCTCTGCAAGTCGGTCACATCTGACAAGTGGAGTGGTCCCTACGTTGGTGGGCCGGGAACATCGTCCGGCAGAAAGTCTCGGGCGCGCTCGGTCGTTGACGCGGCGTACACGACCCTATTCTAAACCGAGCATCGCGAGACGCGCCCGCACCGTGGAACACCAAAATTCTTCACGTTTCAGCGATCCAACTGGGGATGATACCGTGCGAGCAAGAAGACACCCCAAATGGCGATGGCGCCCGCCACGACGAAGGCGACGGCCGCTGCCGGCGGTGCCTGGCTGGCCTCGCCGAGCACAATAATGCCGATTCCCACCGCAACCAGAGGATCAACGACGGTCAGCCCCGCAATGACGAGATCCGGTGGCCCGGAGGCATACGCGTTCTGCACGAAATAGGCTCCGAGCGCAGCGGCGAGCAGCAACCCAAGCACGCAGGTCAGGGTCAGCCACTCGAAATTTCCGTTCTGGGTGCGGTTGATGACGACTTTGGCGAGAGTCGCGACAAATCCGTACAGCACCCCGGCGCCGAGAATATAGAAGACTGCCTGCGAACGGTGACGGAGAAAGCCGAACGCCAGCGCGAAGAGCAAGAGGACGACCGTGAGCACGATAAGAATCGTGGTCAAATTGCGGTCGGTGACCGGTTTGTCGATGGCGGTGAACGCAGCTACGGTCACAAACAGCCCGACACCCCCCACGCACATCGAGATCGCGATGATACTTGCTCGGTTGAGGCTGACCCGGCTGACCCGGGCATTCAGAATTGCCGTGATCACAAGGGCAACCGCGCCGAGCGGCTGCACGACAATAATGGGCGCAAAGGCCAGACTCGTGAGCTGAAACACGATCGCCAGGCCGAGCATGAGCGATCCGAACACCCAGGAAGGTCGCGCGAGCAGTAAGGTCAGCTGCCGAACGTTGAGTCCACCGGTGACCGCTTCAGTGCGCGCTTCGACCTTGGTGACGCCGCGATGCTGAAACTGAGCACCCAGCGATAGGAAGACCGCGCCGACCAGGGCCAGCGGAATTCCGATGGCCTGCCTGGGATCAATGGCGATTTCACTCGCCAGATCGGTTAGGTCAGAGGTCACTTCATGACCCTACCCACAAGCTTGCCGATATTCTGGAGAAATGCCCGTACGCGCGATAGTAATTTCAGGTGACCCCGTTCTCCACTCCCCCGCAGCTCCCGTCGTCGATTTCGACGATAATCTGCGCGACCTGGTGCGAGACATGTTCGAGACGATGGATGCTGCGCCGGGGGTGGGATTGGCCGCCACGCAGGTGGGTGTCGGGCTGCGAATCTTCACCTACAGCTATCAGGACGACGACGAAGTGACCTGGCGAGGCGTCGCGATCAACCCGGAGCTCTGGATCACCCCGGTCTCCGCCGAACCGGTCGACGATGAGGATGCCGACGAGGACGAGGGCTGCCTGTCCTTTCCCGGTGAACGTTTTCCGCTCAAACGAGCCGAATCGGCCATTCTGCGAGCTGTCGACGCTGAGCAACAGCCCTTTGAAATTCGAGCGGATGGCTGGCTCGCCCGCATCTTCCAGCACGAGTTCGATCACCTCGACGGCACGCTTTACGTTGACCGGCTGGAGCACGTCTACGCCAAGATGGCCGCCAAGGTCGTACGCAAGAAGAGCTGGGGCGTTCCGGGCCTGAGCTGGATCCCCGGCGTCGACAACCTCGAAGGCTAGGTCAACGCGCGCAGCCCGGCCGCGACCAAGGCTGCCACGAGCACCACCACGATGAACGGCGTCTTGATCGCAAACAGGCCAGCCGCCACGATGACCGCTGGAATGCGAGCATCCAGCAACAGCGCCTGACCGTTGCCGAGCGTCTGCACCGCGATCAACGCGGCCAGCAAGGCCACGGTCAGCAGATCGGCGATGCGGGCCGGCGTTGGCTTGTGCAACAGAGCCGGAGGCACCAGGTATCCGGCGAGTTTGAGTGCCAGCACGGCGATCGAGGCGGCAATGATGATCTGCCAGAGCGTCATGAGTCCAGCCCCGATCCATCGCTCGGTCGGCGAGTGGATGCCCCGCCCGGCACGCCGGGTGTGCCCAGCCAGTTGAACAGGCCGACCACGACCGCGACGAGCGCTGCAACCAGCACGGGCAGGCCCGGCATGAGCACGGGGGTGAGCGTCGCGGCGACGACCGCAGCGGCGACGGCCACCGCGACCGCCTGCATCCGCTTCAATCGTGGCCAGAGCAGGCCGACGAAGGCCGCTGCGGCAGCCGCATCGAGGCCGTAAGCCCGAGTGTCTCCGAGGGCGTCACCGATCAGGGCGCCGAGCAGGGTCGTGATGTTCCAGCCGATGAAGACGGCGAGACCGGTGACCCAGAAGCCGACCCGCCGACTACGCGGGGTGGGCTGGGCCAGGGCGACCGCCGTCGATTCGTCGATGGTGATCCAGGCGGCGGCGAACCGTTTCCAGAGCCCGGTGCCGACAATGGGTGCGGTGCGCATGCCGTAGATGCCGTTTCGCACGCCGAGGAGGGCCGCGCTCGCGATCGCCGCCGGGCCGGCCGCGACACCGCCGGCGGCGAGCACACCGACCAGGGCGAACTGCGAACCGCCGGAGAACATCACGACGCTGATGAAGCAGGTCTGCCAGATGTCGAGTCCGGCGGCGACCGACAGCGCGCCGAAGGACACTCCGTAGGCGGCGGTCGCGAGCCCCACGGCGATGCCTTCGCGGGTCGCCAGTCGTTGCTGACGCTGTTCGTCCACCTTTTCGGCGAGAATTTCGCTCATGCCGCTGGTCTACCGGGACAGGTCGACGCCATGCACGCCGTTGTGAAAGCGCAGCGATGGGAACACGGCCGAGACGGAGAACCCCAGGCCGGGCACGGTTCCGGCATTGAACACGCCGCCGAACAGCTGGGCACGCTCGCGCATCTGCGTGATGCCGGGGCCGGCAATGCTCTCGCTGAGAGCCTTGAGGTCGTCTTCGATCGAATACGGGGTGCGCGCCGCCTGTTCACCGGCCTCCTTGCCGTCACGACGGGCGGCGGCCCGAATGCCGTCATCATCGACGAGCAGCTGCAGGCCGTCCTGCGTCCAGGTGAACGACACACGGGCCTCGGTGCCGAGGCCACCATGCTTGAGCGCGTTCGACAGGGCGCTCTGCAGAATGCGGAAAATGGCCAATTCGGCGCCCGCCTTGAGGGCGAAGCGCTCGCCGGATTCGCTGAAACTGACTACCAGTCCGGCGTCGCGCATGACCCGAAACAGGTCGCGGGTGGACTGCGGGCCGGGCTGCAGGGCGCCGACGGTTTCGCCTTCGCGCACGATCGTCAGCACCCGACGCATGTCCGCGAGGGCCACTCGGCCGTCGTCGACGAGCGCGGTGGCGGCACGTACGGCCGTGGAGGGATCACTTTCGGCGGTGTACCGTGCGCCTTCAGCCCGGGTGATCAGGCGGGCAATGGTGAGCACGGCGCCGTCCTGCAGCTCACGGATGATAGCCAGGCGCCCCTGTTGCTCGGCGAGAGACAGTTCCAGCTCGATGCGCACGCGCTCGGCGGCGTTGCGGTCAAAGATGATCCGGCGAGAGCGCAGCAGGCCGATCACCCAGAGCACCAACAACGCACCACACAGTGCGCCGAGCGCCGGTACCAGAAGTTGCGCGAACTCCACTGCTGACCGCCGTCTCTTGTGCCGAAGCCCTGGCGCACGTTGAAAATTGAGGAAGACCTTTTTTGTCGGCCGGAATAGACCGACAAAAAAGGCCACCCGGGGTGGAGCCCTGAGTGGCCTTTCGCTCCCCGACTTGGACTCGAACCAAGAACCTGCGCATTAACAGTGCGCTGCTCTGCCAATTGAGCTATCGAGGAATGCTTGAGCAGCGCTGCTACTTTACCAAGTTTTCTTGCGGGGCCCAAACCACAACGGGTTCTGTTCGCCTCCGCTGGCGCCATTCGAAGGGTTCAGAACCCGTTCAGCCCCGGAAAGTCGGGCCGACGCAACAGTTGCGCAGTCTCACGCACCAAAGTACGTTCGGGCGTGTCGGCGCGGGTCACGACTACTCCGACCCGAAATCAGGAGGGACTGGCCGGGATTGGTCTCAAAAACCGACTGCGGTATCCGTTTCATCGCCGCTATCGGCGGCATCGGGCGCGCTGGCCTCGTCGACGTCGGTGTGAACGTTCGGTTCGACTTCGGCTGGCTGCAGGGCGGCGGCAAGTCCCTTGACATACGGGTGCCACGGGTCCCGAAAAACCTCCTCGATGGTGCCGAGGCCAACCAAAACACCCTGATGCATGACACCGATACGGTTGGCGACCTGCCTCAGCACGGCTAGGTCGTGGCTGATCACGAGCGCCGAGAAAGATCGCTCCAGCTGCAGCTCGCTGATCAGGTCGATAATGGCGCCCCGAACCGTAACGTCAACGCCCGCTGTAGGCTCGTCAGCGATCAAGAGCGACGGTCCGAACACAAGGGCGCGCGCCAGCGCCACGCGCTGACGCTGGCCGCTGGAGAGCTCATAGGGGTACTGGCCGAGAACGACCAGTGGCAACCGCACCGCATCGATCATGGTGGCGACCCGTACCCCGAGGGCACGACGGTTGTAGCGTCGATCGCGTTCGAGCACCGGTTCGGCGACAATCTCGGCGACCGTCATGGTCGACGGCAGGGTATCGGCCGCGTCCTGGGCGAGCAGGCCGACGCCGAAGGTGAGCCGCGCCAGCTTGCGTTTGCTGATACGGCGGAGGCCGAAGCCGAGCACGGTCGCCTCGCCCCCGGTGATCTGGGGACGGATGCCGGTGCTCTCGCTGACAAACGCGTCACCGGAGAGCACCCGGGCCAGAGTGCTCTTGCCGGAACCACTCTCGCCGAGCAGCCCGACGACTTCGCCGGGCGCGATGCGCAGGGTGAAGCCGTGCACCGCGACAAACGCCGGGCTCGCCCCGTGCGGCGGGTATTCGATGGTCAGATCACTGGAATTGATCGGGGGAACGGATGCCGCGCCTTGCTTCATACGGTCTATCTTGCCGCACGCAGAAGGCGAAGCTCGTCCCGGCGCAGGGCCTGCGTGGCCGGGTCGGGCACCGGAAGCGAGGCGAGCAGCCGCTGCGTGTACGGATCTTTCGGAGCCCCGAGCACCTCGGCGCCGGTGCCTTCCTCGACCAATTTTCCCTTGTACAACACGGCAATGCGGTCAGCGAGAATGTCGACGACGGCAAGGTCGTGACTGATGAACAAGGCCGCGAACCCGAATTCCGCCTGGATCTCGGCGAAGAGTTCGAGCACCTTCGCCTGCACGGACACGTCGAGAGCGCTGGTCGGTTCATCGGCGATAAGCAGGCTCGGCTCGAGCGCGAGCCCACGAGCCAGGCTGGCCCGTTGCCGCTGGCCACCGCTGAGCTCGTGCGGGTACCGGTCGCCGAAAGCTTTGGGCAGCTGCACGGCTTCGAGCAGTTCGTCTACCCGCTTGCGGGCAGCCCGGGTGTTCGCTGCCCGCCCGTGCACGACGAGCGGCTCAGCGACGCATTCGGCAATGCTGAGTAACGGGTTGAAGCTCGAAGCCGGGTCCTGAAAGACAAATCCGATGTCGCTGCGCACCTTCTTGAAGGCGCGTTCCCTGAAACCATTCATCTCATGGCCCAGTACCGTCAGCGAGCCGCCGGTCACCTTGGTGAGACCGCCCATGGCCCGGCCGATGGTGGTCTTGCCGGATCCGCTCTCGCCGACCAGGCCGAGTACCTCGCCTGGGCGGATGCTGAAGCTCACCCCGTCGACGGCGGTGAAACCGGGTTTGCCGAGCCGGCCCGGATACTGGATCTTCAGATTGTTCGCCACGACGACCGGGGTCTGATTCACCCAATCGGACTCCCGAGCCTGCAACCGTGCGGTTGCCCGTACCGTGCCGTGGCCAACGCGGGGCACAGAGCCGAGCAGTCGCTTGGTGTACTCGTGTTTGGGGTTGGAGAACAGCTCCTGGGCTGGAGCTTCTTCGACGACTTTGCCCTCGTACATCACGACGACGCGGTCGGCGAGATCGGCGACGACACCCATATTGTGGGTGATCAACACGATGGCGGTGCCGAATTCGTCGCGGCAGCGGCGGAGAAGGTCGAGGATCTCGGCCTGCACGGTCACATCCAACGCCGTGGTCGGCTCGTCGGCGACAATGAGCCCGGGGTCGAGCACGAGGGCCATGGCGATGACGACCCGCTGCTTCTGGCCGCCGGAGAACTGGTGCGGGTAGTAGTCGACGCGGCTCTCCGGGTCGGGGATACCGACCCGGCCGAGAATCTCAATCGCCTTGGCGCGGGCTTCCTTGCGGCTGAATTCACCGTGGGCCCGGATGCCCTCGGCAATCTGCCAACCGACGGTGAACACGGGGTTCAGGGCCGTTGACGGCTCCTGGAAGACCATGGAAACATCCGTTCCCCGCAGTTGACGCAGTTTCTGCTTGCTGACGGAGAGCACGTCGTTGGAGTTGGAACCGTCCTTGCTGCTCAGGATGACGGCACCGTGGGCGGTAGCCGTCTCGGGCAGCAGGCCGAGGATGGTCTTCGCGGTGACGGTTTTGCCGCTGCCGCTCTCCCCCACGATGGCGAGCACTTCTCCGGGAGCGACGCGCAGGCTCACGCCGTCGACGGCCTTGACCGCGCCACCGTCGGTGGCGAAGGTCACATTGAGGTTGTCGATGCGTACGACGTCGGGAAGGGACTGCGCGCTCATTATTTGGCCTCGAATGGGTCGTCGTTCACGTGTTGGTCGTGCGCCGGCAGGCCGGCTTCGAGCCCGTCGATACCGCCAGGACCGGCAGCCAGAGTTCCACCGGGAATGACGCTGGTCGCTGCGACGTTGCCGGCCGTCTTTCCGGGGGCACGGCGACTGCGCAGGCGCGGGTCGGCGAGGTCGTTGAGGCTCTCGCCGACCAGGGTGATGCCGAGCACGACGAGAACAATGGCCAGTCCGGGGAACAGGCTGGTCCACCAGATGCCACTCGTGACGTCGGAGAGTGACTTGTTCAGGTCGTAGCCCCACTCGGCGGCGGAGGAGGGTTCGATGCCGAAGCCGATGAACCCGAGGCCGGCCAGGGTCAGCAGGGCTTCCGAAGCGTTGAGCGTGAAGATCAGCGGCAGGGTGCGGGTGGCGTTGCGCAGAACGTGACGGAACATGATGCGGCCGTTGCTCGCGCCAAGCACTCGGGCCGATTCCACGTAGGCCTCGGCCTTGATGCGCACAGTCTCCGCACGAATCACCCGGAAGTACTGCGGGATGAAGACCACGGTGATGGAGATCGCGGCAGCGAAGATTCCACCCCACAGGCCGGAGCGACCGCCGGAGATGACGATCCCCATGACAATGGCGAGCAGCAGCGCCGGGAAGGCGTAGACGGCGTCGCAGACGACGACGAGTACGCGGTCGAGCCAGCCGCCGAAGTAACCGGAGACGAGGCCCAGGGCCACACCGGCGAAGATCGACAGCACGACGGCAATGACCATGACGGTGATCGCGGTCTGCGAGCCCCAAATGACCCGCGACAGCACGTCGTAGCCGCCGACGGTGGTGCCAAGCAGGTGGTCGCCGCCGGGCTCCTGCTGGGCGCCGAAGGGGCCACTGTCATCGCGCAGCTGGCTGTAGCCATACGGTGCGAGCAGCGGTGCGAAGATCGCGGTGAGAATGAAGATGCCGGTGAGGACGAGGCCGACCACGAGCATTCCCCGTTGCAGGCCGACGCTCTGGCGGAGTTGATGCACGACGGGCAGCCGAGTCCACAGCGGAGCCTTGGGGGCGTGAGTGGTGTCAATAGTCATGGCTAGTACCGCACTCTCGGGTCAATGAGCGCGGCAATGATGTCCACGATGAAGTTGGACAGGGCCACGATCACAGCGAGGAGCGCCACAATGCCCTGCACCGCCACGAAGTCACGTGCCTTGATGAATTCAATGAGCATGAAGCCCAGCCCCTTCCACTCAAAGGTGGTCTCGGTCAGTACAGCGCCGCCGAGCAGCAGGGCCACCTGCAAGCCGATGACGGTGATGATCGGGATGAGCGCGGGGCGGTAAGCGTGCTTGCTGACCAGCCGAAACTCATTGACACCACGCGAGCGGGCAGCATCCACATAGTCGGTGCCCAGGGTACCGATGACGTTGGTGCGCACCAGGCGGAGAAAGACGCCCGCGGTGAGCAGTCCGAGTGCCACCGCGGGAAGCACAGCGTGCAGCAGCACATCGCCGAAGACGGCGGGATTGCCCGTTTTCAACGCGTCGATGAAGTAGATCCCGGTCTTGTCGGGCAGGAACCCCATCTCCAGTTCCGAGCTGACGGTGGCACGACCGGCGACCGGCAAGACCTTGAGCCAGACAGCGAAGACAAGTTTCAACAGGAGTCCGGCGAAAAACACCGGGGTGGCATAGAAGAGAATGGCGGCCACGCGCAGGAAGGCATCGGGCGCCTTGTCCCGCCAGTACGCTGCAACCATGCCGAGGGGAATACCGACGATGAACGCCACGATGAGCGCGTAGAACACGAGCTCGGCCGTCGCGGATCCGTAGGTGAGCAGTACCTCGGACACCGGACGGTTGGTGCTGATCGTCGTGCCGAAGTTGCCGGTGAAGACCTGACCGAGGTACTCGAAATATTGGATGAGGATGGGTCGGTCATAGCCGGCCTCCTTAATGAGGACGGCGAGCTGGTCGGGACCGAGCTTTCCGCCGAGCGCGGCGGTGATCGGGTCTCCCGTCGTGCGCATCAGCCAGAACACCATCGACACCAGAATAAAAATGGTGGGGAAGATGAGGAGGAATCGTACGAGGAGGTAACGGCCTATGCCACCGCCCGGGCTGGTGTTCTTCTTGGAACGCCCGGCCGCCGGCATGGGCGGCTTCATCGCCACAGTGGTCATTACTACCTCACAATTGCACAAGAATCGGGGGTATCCAGCGCTATCAGCACTGGATACCCCCGGTGATCAAACTAGAGAAAACTCTAGCCTTACTACGTTCTAACCTTTGGCAAGCGCGCCATAACGGAACTTGAACGACGCGTCGAGCGTGTCTTCGGTCCCGGTGATGCTCGGCCCAGTGATAGCGACCTGTGCTCCCTGGAGCAGCGGAACGGTGGAGAGTGCAGCCGCGACCTTGTCCTGGATTTCCTCGATGAGCGCGGTGCGCGCCTCGGGGTCATTCGTGACGGCCTGTTCTTTGATCATGGCATCGACCTCGGCGTCGTCGTAGTGGTTCTGGAGAAAGTTGTTCTGGGCGAAGAACGGCGTCAGGTAATTGTCAGCGTCGGAGTAGTCCGGGAACCAACCAAGCTGGTAAGCGGGGTAGACGTCAGCTACTCGGTCCTTGGAGTACTGAACCCACTCGGTGGACTGCAGGCTGACCGTGAACAGGCCGGAAGCATCCAGCTGGTCCTTGATCAGCGCATACTCGTCGCTCGAGCCGGGGCCGTAGTGGTCCGCGTTGTACTGCAGGTTGAGTGCAACCGGGGTGGTCACGCCGGCTGCGGCGAGGTCTGCCGCGGCCTTCTCAATGTCCGGTCCGCCCGCACCGTCGCCGTAGAGACCCTTAAGCGACTCGGTGGCACCGGTCATGCCAGCGGGAACGTAGGAATACAGCGGGGTGTAGGAGCCCTTGTAGACCTGGTCGGCGAGTTCTTCGCGGTCAACGATATCGGCAACGGCCGCGCGCACTGCGAGTGCCTTGGCCGGGTCGGCGTCAGCGGTCGTCGTGCCGAAGGGCTGCGTGTTGAAGTTGAAGGTGATGTAGCGGATCTCGCCGCCGGGGCCGTCAACGACGCTGACAGCGTCGTTGCCGCGGAGGTCGTCAATGTCGGTCGCCGACAGGCTGCGCCATGCGACGTCGATGTTGCCTTCCTGAATGTCGAGCTTGAGGTTGGACGCGTCGGTGTAGTACTTGACGTTGATGACGTCGGTCTTGGCGGCGCCGAGCAGGCCCTGGTAGCCCTCGTAGGCCGTATACGAGAGCAGGTTGTTGAAGTCGTAGCTCGTCAGCACATACTGGCCGGCAAAGGCCTCCGCTGCGACAATGTCGTCGTCGGAAGTCACCTCCGTCGCGGAGAAGGAGTCCTCATCCACGATGACGCCGGCGGGGCTGGACAGGATCTGCGGGAAGATTTGGTCGTTTCCGGCCTTCAGGGTGAAGACGACCGTGGTGTCGTCGACGGCCTCAGTGCTCTCGAGGTTGCCCAGGAGGGTGGACGGGCCCTTTTCGTCGGCGATGGCCAGCTGACGATCGAAGCTGAACTTGACGTCGGACGCGGTGAGCGCGTTGCCGTTGGCCCATTCGAGGTCGGGCTTGAGGGTGACGGTGTATTCCGTCGGTGAGGTGAACTCGGCGCTGACGGCGATGTCGGGCTCGACATCCGCTGTGCCGTAGGCGCTGTTCATCAGGAACGGGAAGACCTGGGTCTGCACCGAGAAGGAACCGGAGTCATACGAGCCGGCCGGGTCGAGGGTGGTGACCTTGTCTGTGGTGCCGATTGTGATCGGGCCGCCTGCGTTGTCGGTAGTCGTGCTGCCGCCCGCTGAGCAGCCGGCCAGTACCAGCGCCGCGACCGCGAAGCCTGCTGTGGCAGCGAGAGCGCGCTTGCCGTTAGTGAATGCGGATGTCATATCCGTCGTCCTCTTCCTGTAGAAGTCTCATGACCAGGAGAACCCGAGAATGGGCGCAGCTGTTCATTGCTGTTAGCCAAGAATTAGCACAGAATGCGCAGATTGCCACGATCAGCCGCAGCTTCTTTACGTATCTGCAACAAAGTCGTTGCTCATGCGCTGACTCAGAAGTTGCGCGTGGGTCACTCGTCGCGGAGGGCGCGTCGCTCGGCCTCGACGCGCACGAGTTCGCGCTGGAGCGTGCGGTACATCTCGGTCTCGCTGGCATCCGCTCGTTGCAGTCGGCCGAGCAATTCGGCCTTGAGGCGCAGCAGGTCTTTGTCAATGAGCACGATGGTGATCTCGCGCACGTAGCGGGTGACGTCTTTCTCGGTGCGCTCGGGCAGATTGGCCATGGCGAGCTCCTGAACAAGGTTCTTCAGGGTGTCCGGAACCTCCGCGACGACGCGATCGAGCCAGTCGGGCGCCTCGAAGTGCGGCAAGCTCGACGCGATCGCGTCGCGCACCACCGCGAGAGAGCTATTCGCAAACGATGTCTGCACCGCGCTGTCGAGGATGTCCCGGCCGATCAGCGTTGGGCGCTGCAGCATGGCCATGAGGCCGTCGCGCTCGAGTCGGGTGACCGGGTCGCCGGGCAATTCGACCAGCGAGAATGGGCGCTCTGGCAGCACTTCGACCGCGCCGGCATGCCGGGGAGCGTTCGGCCCGCCGCTCGCCGACGAGCGCGCTCCGGACTGGGCGTTGGTGACGGCCCTGGCAACCTCGCCCATATCGACGCCGAGCATGCGCGAGAGTTCCCGGGTGTAGCCGGGGCGCAGCACCGGGTCGCGAATATCGCCGACGACGGGGGCTGCGGCGCGCAGGGCGGCCGTGCGACCCTCGACCGTGTCGAGGTTGTACTGGGAGAGGATCTGCCGAATCATGAACTCGAACATCGGCTTCTTCGCGTCGACCATTCTCCTGACCGCATCATCGCCGCGCTGCAGGCGCAGGTCGCAGGGGTCGAGGCCCTCCGGGCCGACCGCGACGTAGGTCTGAGCGGAGAACCGCTGCTCCTCGCTGAAGGCGCGCATGGCGGCCTTCTGACCGGCAGCGTCGGGGTCGAAGGTGAAGACGACTTCGCCGACACCGGAGTCATCGCCGAGCACGCGGCGTAACACCTTAATGTGGTCGACGCCGAACGAGGTGCCGCAGGTAGCGACGGCAGTGGTGATGCCGGCCAGATGGCACGCCATCACGTCGGTGTAGCCTTCGACCACGACGACCTGGTGACTGCGCGAGATGTCGCGCTTGGCGAGGTCGAGGCCGTAAAGTACCTGAGCCTTGTGGTAGACGGGTGATTCGGGTGTGTTGAGGTATTTCGGGCCCTTGTCGTCGTCGAGCAGCTTGCGCGCTCCGAAGCCAATGGTCTGCCCGGTGATGTCGCGAATCGGCCAGACCAGGCGCCCACGAAAACGGTCGTAGATGCCGCGATCGCCGCTCGAGACCAGACCGGACAAGGTGAGTTCCTCGGTGGTGAAGCCTTTGGCGCGGAGGTGGTTGGTCAGTTCGTCCCAGCTCTTGGGCGCAAACCCGACGCCGAACCGGGTCGCCGCGGCAGCGTCAAAACCGCGCTGCCCCAGAAACGCCCGGCCGACCTCAGCGCCCGCGCTGCCGAGCTGGTCGATGAAGAAATCGGATGCCGCCTGGTTGGCCGCGAGCAGGCGGGCGCGATTGCCGTGGTCCGGGGCCGCTCCGGAACCGTCTTCGTAGTGCAGGTCGAGGCCGACCCGACCGGCAAGCCGCTCAACGGCCTCACTGAAGCTGACGTGGTCCATCTTCTGCAGAAAGGAATAGACGTCGCCGCTCTCGCCGCAGCCGAAGCAGTGGTAGAAGCCAACCTGCGGACGCACGTGAAAGCTGGGGCTGCGTTCGTCATGGAAGGGGCAGAGGCCCTTCATTGAGCCGACACCGGCGGACTTCAGGGTGACATAGTCACCGATGATGTCCGCGATATTGGTACGGGCCTTGACCTCTTCGATGTCGCTTTGTCGAATCAGTCCAGCCATAAGTAAATTGTATCGGTGCGCACCGACAGCACCGACGCGAGGCTAGAGGGCGCGCTGCAGCAGCGTGATGAACATGGCGTCGGTGCCGTGGCGGTGCGGCCACAGCTGAACGCTGCCGGTATCGGCGGGCAGATCGAGGTTGGCGGCGCTGAATGACTGCACGACGGCAGCCGTGTCGAGCGCCGTCACGGTTCCGCCGGCCTTGCGCACCGCCAGGGCGACGATCGCGCGGGTCTCGGCGGTGTGCGGCGAGCACGTCACATAGGCCAGGATGCCGCCGGGCTTGAGCGCGAGCAGGGCCGCGTCGATGAGTCCGGACTGCAAACCGGCGAGGTCGGCAACGTCCTTGGGCTGCTTGCGCCAGCGCGCCTCTGGCCGACGGCGCAGAGCGCCGAGGCCCGTGCACGGCGCGTCGAGCAGAATGCGGTCGAAGGTGTCCGGGTGTGTCTGGCCGATGGTGGTGCCATCCACTTCCCACACCGGAACCGTTTCGGGCAGAGCCGTCAGGGCGGTGCGCACGAGGGTTGCCCGGGCCGGTACGAGCTCGTTCGCTACGAGCACAGCTCCCCCGGCGCGTGCTTCGGAGGCGAGCAGGGCGGCCTTGCCGCCGGGGCCGGCGCAGAGGTCGAGCCAGCGCTCGCCCGGAATGATGGGCCGCGCCCGGCTGAGCGCCAGGGCGGCGATCTGCGAGCCCTCGTCCTGCACCCGAACGCGGCCTTCCGTCGCGGTCACCAGATGGTACGGGTCGCCGGAATCCAGCACGAAACCGACCGGCGAGAACTCGTCGGCGAGGCCGAGGCGTTCGCGATCTGCGTCGGTCGCGAGACCGGGCAGCGCCACCATGTTGACCTTGGCCGCCATATTGTCGGCGGCAAGCAGGTCCGAGAGCTCGCTTTCATGGCCCTCAGCCTGCAGAGCCTTGCGAAAAGCGCGCACGATCCAGGCCGGGTGAGAGAATTCGGCGGCGAGCCGGTCATCGGCGTTGACCGAGCCCTCCAGCACCAGATCGCGCCATTCCTCAGCGCTCGAGCGGGAGATGGTGCGCAGCACCCCATTGGTGAATCCCGTCGCGGAGCGTGAGCCGACCTGCTTGGCGAGCGAGACCGACTCGTTGACCGCGGCATGGGTGGCGACCCGCGTGGCGAGAAGCTGGTGGGCACCGAGGCGCAGCACGTCGAGAATTGCGGGATCGATCGCGCTGACGGGACGGTTCGCGGCGAGGGCGATCACGCGGTCGTAGAAGCCCTGCATGCGCAGGGTGCCGTAGGTGAGCTCGGTCGCGAGGGCGGCATCCGCTGTATTGAGAGCGGCACGCTGAATACGGGTCGGCAGCAACAGGTTCGCGTAGGCGTCGGACTCGCGGACGGCGGCGATCACCTCGTAGGCGATGCGGCGGGCCGGCTGCACGAAATCGGCCGGGGCCTGGCGCGCGCGCGGCACACCGCCAGAGTACGCAGAGTCGGCGGCGCTGTCGCCAGCCGACCCGCCAGAACGCGCGGCCCCAGAACGGGCCGTGCCAGAACGCGGTGCGCCGGCACCCGCTGCGCCAGAACGCGCCTCGCCGGCATTGCCTCTTCCCCCCGTGCGATCGTCGCTCATAATGCGATCACCGATTCTGCTGCCACTCCGCGCCACCAGTCGTTCGCTGTCATTGCTGTCTTTCCGGCCGGTTGCACGCGCAGCAAAACCAACGGTTCGGTCTGCGTGCCCACGAGCACTGTTTTTTCACGCTGCAGAATAGTTCCGGCAGGCAGGTTCGGCTCGTCGACGCTCGGAGCGACCTCGAGAAGTTTGAGAACGGCACCGTTCACCGTGGTGAACGCGCCGGGTTCGGGGGTCACGCCGCGAATACGGCTATAAACGGATGCTGCCGGCTGGTCGAAATCGATGCGTGCGTCGTCCCTGGTCAGTTTCGGGGCGAGGGTGACTTCGCCGGTCTGCGGCACGGCCACGGCAGTACCGGCCGCGAGCCCGCCCACGACCCGCAGCAGCAGTTCGGCGCCACTGTGGCTGAGCTCGTCGAGAAGTATTCCCGATGTGGAATGTACGCCGAGGGGCCGGGAAAAGCTTCCGAACACATCGCCGGCATCGAGCTCGGGCACCAGCTGGAACACGGCAGCACCGGTCAGCTCATCACCGGCGATCACGGCGCGCTGAACCGGAGATGCCCCGCGCCACCGCGGCAGGAGGGAGAAGTGCAGGTTGATCCAGCCGAGGCGCGGCACCGAGAGCAGTGGTTCGCGCACGATTCCGCCGTAGGCGACGATAACGCCGAGGTCGGGCTGCAGGGCACGGATAGTCTCGGTCGCCTCGGCGTCGAGCCGGTTGGTCTTGAGCACCGGGTACCCCCACTCCGCGGCAGCCAGGGCGACCGGCGACGGGGTGAGGGTGCGCTTGCGGCCGAGCGGGGCATCCGCTCGGGTGATGACGGTCACAATCTCGTGATCGGTACCGGCCAGGGCCGTGAGGCTGGGTACGGCGACCTCGGGCGTGCCGGCAAAGACGATTTTCATTTAGAGCAGCTCCGGGTCATCGAATCGAACTTTAAGTGTAGGTGCCGGTTGGAACGAACCGGACTTCGGCTTGCGGCGCTTGGCGGCGTTACGCACGACCGCGGCCTTGAGCGCATGGGCCACCTCATCGCCGCGGGCATAGCCGAATCGAACTACCGCACGAACCAGTGGCGCCTCGGTGTCGACTGGGCCGAGCACATCGAGGCCGGCCACCGCACTGAGATCGGCGAGGGCGGCGTCGACATCGGCGGCGGTTCCGGTGACGGAGGCGACGCGCACTGCCGGCGGAAACCGCAGCTGGCGGCGGTCGGCGAGCTCACTCGCAGCGAAGATATCCGGGTGCCAGGCGTTGAGCGCGCGGGCGAGCGCCCCGCCGACTCCGGCGAGGATTACGGGAGCGCCAGGGGCGGCGAGGGCGGCGGCGTTGGCCCACCAGCGCAGGCAGTCCTCGCCGACGCGCAGGGATTCCCGGGCGAGCATGCGTTCGCCATCGAGAATGAGAATGGCGCGATAGCCTCCGGTCGGAACCGGTTCGGCGCCGCGAGTCGCGATGACCAGGGCCGGCTCGGCCCCGAGTGTCTGAATGGTGTGGTCGCCGTCGGCGACGATCACCCGGGCCCCCGGGAAAGCTCGGCCGAGCTCTTCGGCGGTGCGTCCGGTGCCGAGCGTCACCACACGCAGTTTGGTGCCCTCGCAGTGGGCGCAGGTCCAACCGGCCGCGAGTGCGCCGCACCAGCGGCAGGACGGCACGGCCGAGGCCGATTTAAGCCCGAGCGGGCCCTGGCAATGCGTGCACCGGGAGGCCTTCTTGCAGCTTTGGCAGGCGAGCATGGGCGCATAGCCGGGGCTCGCGACCTGCACGAGCACGGGGCCGTGGCCCAGAGCCTCGCGGGCGGCTTGCCACGCCGCCGAGGGGATGCGGGCTGCGCGGGTCTGCTGGTCGGGCTCGGATTGAAAGTCGGTGGGGATAATGCGCGGGTGCCGGCCGGCGGCCGGATTCACGTCGGCGAGGTAGCCCAGCTCGACCAGCCGCTGGGTTTCGACGCTGCGCGAATGGCCGAGAAAGACCAGGGCGCATTCGGTGTTCTGCTGACGCACCAAGGCCGCGTCGCGGGTGTTCACGTAGGGGCTGAGCGGCTCGGTGTAGAGCGGGTCGCCGTCGTCCCAGACGGCAATGAGGCCCAGGTCCTGCGCCGGGGCGTAGACGGCCGAGCGGTTGCCGAGGATGATGCGCGGTTCCGGTTGCAGGCAGGCGAGGAAGGCGCGGTAGCGGTCGGGGTTCGGCTGGCGGGCGTCGACCCGGCTCAGCGGCAGGGTCGGGGCGAGCTGGGCCACGGCGGCCTGCACCTGGTCCTGGTCGCGAAAGTCGGGAACGCAGAGGATGGCGCTCTGCCCGGCACCGAGGGTGGCGACGGCGAGTTCGGCGAGGGTCTGCGCCCAGCGGCCGATGGTCGTGCCGTCGTCGAGCTGCGTGAGTTCGGGGATCGCGGCGACGGCAACCCGGTGGTGCTCCATAATGACGCTGTCGAGGCGGCCGGTCGGGTAGCCGACGAACGCGGGAGTCGCCAGGGCAATCGAGACGGGCGACGGTGTCGGAATGGCGGTCTCGACAGGCTCGACCAGCGGATGGTTCGGTGCCGAAGCGGGTGGCGGTATCGGGACGGCGGTCTCGGAAGGCGCGGCTGGCATAACCGGTGCGTCCGGGACGGCAGGCTCCGGAGCGGCCGAGAAACCAGGCTCCCGTGCAACGGGTACAACAACAGCAGCAGCCCGCGCCGCCAGCCAGGCCTTTTCAACGCGCACCTGGCGCGGCGGCACGGCGAGACGGATGATGTCACTCGCGTTCCCCGCCGCCCGATCCGCTAGTCGGCGCGCCAGCTTCCAGACGGCCGGCGTGAGTACGACCGCCGTGGAAACGACCGAGTCAAGCGGGCTGAGCGCGCCGCGGTAGGCGGCATCCGTTGTCGAAGCGGACTCAGCGCGGGGATCAAACAGCTCGATCACATAGGCGTCGATGACCCGCCCACCGGAGCGAAAAGGCACCTTGACCCGCACCCCGACAGCCACCTGCCCGACCAGTTCGGCGGGTACGCCGTAGTCGAACAGGTGGTCAAGCTGCGGCAGCGGGGAATCGATCAGCACCCGTGCGACCAGGCCGGTGTGCGTCATGATGAGGCCAGAGTTCAGAGGCCGGCGGCGCTGCGCAGGTCGTCGACCTTATCGAGGCGCTCCCAGGTGAAGTCGGGAAGCTCCCTGCCGAAGTGGCCGTAGGTGGCCGTCTGCGCGTAAATGGGACGCAGCAGGTCAAGGGAGTGGATGATGGCGGCCGGGCGCAGGTCGAACACCGCACGAATCGCCGCGGTGATCTCCTTGTCGGGCAGCACGCCGGTGCCGAAGGTTTCGACGTAGAGTCCGACCGGGGAGGCCTTGCCGATCGCGTACGCGACCTGCACCTCGAGGCGCTCGGCCAGGCCGGCCGCAACGGCGTTCTTGGCGACCCAGCGCATGGCATAGGCGGCCGAGCGGTCGACCTTGGACGGGTCCTTGCCGCTGAACGCTCCACCACCGTGTCGGCTCGATCCGCCGTAGGTGTCGATAATGATCTTGCGACCGGTGAGGCCGGCGTCGCCCTGCGGGCCGCCGATTTCGAAGCGGCCGGTGGGGTTGATCAGGGTCGACAGCGATGACGAGTCAAGGTCAATGCCCGCGAGCACCGGGCGAATCACGAGCTCTTCAACCTCCGCGCGCAACCGCTCCGTGGTCACGGACGGCGCGTGCTGGGTCGAGACCACGACGGTCTCGACCGTACGCGGAATGATGCCGTCGTAGCCGATGGTGACCTGGGTCTTGCCGTCGGGGCGCAGGTAGTCAAGCTCGCCGTTCTTGCGCACGAGAGCCAGGCGTTCGGCCAGCCGGTGGGCGATCCAGATCGGGATCGGCATGAGTTCGGGCGTCTCGCGCGTGGCGTAACCGAACATGATGCCCTGGTCGCCCGCGCCTTGCCGATCGAAGTCGTCGAGGCTGGACTGCTCGCGTGTCTCAAAGGCATTGTCAACGCCCTGGGCGATATCGGGCGACTGGCCGCCGATGGAGATTTCGACACCGCAGGAGCGGCCATCGAACCAGACATCCGACGAGTCGTAGCCAATGTCGGTGATGCACTTGCGCACGATCAACGGGATCTCGACGTACGCCTCGGTGGTGACCTCGCCGGCCACGTGCACGAGGCCCGTGGTGACGAGGGTCTCGACGGCGACCCGGCTGTGCGGGTCGTCGGTGAGCAGGGCATCGAGAATGCTGTCGGAGATCTGGTCGCAGATCTTGTCGGGGTGACCCTCGGTGACTGATTCCGAGGTGAAGAGGCGAAGATCGCTCATCTGGCCCGTCTCTGTAGATGTTGATGAACTACGTATAAAAAACGTAGAAGTTGAATGTGCTGCCGGTCTGTCGAAGCCGCGGCTAACCGATCAGGTCAAGTATGCAATTGGCCACCGACATTTTGCTTCCGGAGGCCTCGTTCACTATAACTCCGCCGTGATCGAGCACCGTGACGGTGTTACCTTCCGTGCCGAAACCGGCGTCCACGCCGACCCGGTTCACCACTAGAAAGTCGCAGCCCTTGCGGGCGATTTTCTCGCGGCCGAGTGCGATCAGCCGGTCGGCATCCGCTTCGGTTTCGGCAGCGAAGCCGATGATCTGCTGACCCGGTCTGCGGGAAGCGGACAGTCCGGCCAGAATGTCCGGGTTTTTGACCAGTTCGAGCGTGAGGGTGTCGCCGACCTCGTCTTTCTTGATCTTGCCGAGCTGTACGCTCTTCGGCCGGTAGTCGGCGACGGCGGCGGCCATGATGATCACGTCGGCCGATGCAGCGGCCGTCGTCATGGCCTCCAGCATCTCCTGGGCGCTACCCACCAGCACGCACGACACGCCAGTCGGAACCGGCACCTCGAGGTTGGCCGCGACCAGGGTAACCCGAGCCCCACGGGCGAGCGCAGCCTGGGCGAGCGCAACACCCTGCTTGCCACTGGACCGGTTGCCGAGGTAACGCACCGGGTCGAGCGGTTCCCGGGTGCCGCCGGCGCTGATCAGCACGTGTCGTCCAGCGAGATCCTGCCGAGCGGATGCCGCGGCCTCCCCCGCAGGCGGCTCCCGATCAAGAATGGCCAGGGCCACCGCAACGATGGTCTCCGGTTCCTCCATCCGGCCGGCGCCGGAGTCGGTGCCGGTCAGACGGCCGACACCGGGGCCTACGATGGTGATGCCGCGCGAGCGCAACACGGCCACGTTCGCCATGGTCGCCGGATTGTTCCACATTTCGGTGTGCATGGCCGGTGCGATCATGAGCGGCGCGGTGCTGGCCAGGATGGTGTTGCCGAGCAGGTCGTCGGCGAGGCCGGCGGCGAGCTTGGCGATGCTGTTGGCGGTGGCTGGGGCGACCACGATAAGGTCGGCGCCCTGGCCGATGGCCACGTGGCGTACCTCGGCGACCCCCTCATAGAGGTCGGTGTGCACGGGATTGCGGGAGATCGCCTCGAGCGTCGGCTTACCGACAAACCGCAGGGCGGCCGCGGTGGCGACGACGTGCACGGAGTCGCCGTGCAACACAAAAGCGCGCACAATGTTAACGGCCTTGTACGCTGCGATGCCGCCGGTGATACCGACGACGATCGTGCGAGGTGTCTTCATCCTGCGCGCTTTAAAAAACTGTGTGCTACGCCTCGACGATCGGGCGGGAAACGAGCTTGTCGTCGTTGATCTCGCGCAGGGCCACGGAAAGCGGCTTGTCTTCGACGGTCGAGTCGACGAGCGGTCCGACATTGTCGAACAGGCTGCCTTCGTGCAGGTCAGCGTAGTAGTCGTTGATCTGACGCGCACGCTTGGACGCAAAAATCACGAGGGCATACTTCGAGTCGACCTTGGAGAGCAGGTCGTCGATGGGCGGGTCAATGATGCCAGTGGGCTTGTTCGCCATTGGTGTCAACTCCTAATAGAGCACGGCCTGGGGCCTGTGCGAGCTTGCGGATACGTGTCGTAATACACGCATGAATTCAGCAGAAACGGGCGCTACGACATGCTCGTTGCAGCGCGGATCTCCATCAAGTCTACGACCTCGCGAGCGGCCTCGGCGACATCGTGGTTGATCACACGATAATCGAACTCTCCCTGAGCGGCCAATTCGAGCTTTGCGGTCTCCAGCCGACGGGCCTGCTCGGCCGAATCTTCGGTGCCGCGGCCGATCAGCCGACGCACGAGTTCATCCCAGCTCGGCGGCAGCAAAAACACCAGGCGGGCTTCGGGCATGGCTCGGCGCACGGCGCGAGCACCCTGCAGGTCGATTTCGAGCAGCACGCTGTTGCCAGCGGCGATAGCCGCATCGACCGGGCCGCGCGGGGTTCCGTAGCGGTAGGCATTGTGTACCTTGGCCCACTCGAGCAGTTCGCCGGCCTCCACCATGCGGTCGAATTCCTCGTCGGAGACAAAGTAGTAGCTGAGGCCCTCGGTCTCCCCCGGGCGCGGCGCGCGGGTCGTCGCCGAGACGGAGAGCAGCACGTCGGGATAGTTCTCCCGAATGTACCCGGCGACGGTTCCCTTGCCGACCGCGGTGGGTCCAGCGAGAACGATGAGTTTGGAGTCGGCGATGTTCTTGCGCAGGGCCGGTCGTTCGGACAAAAAATCCCGGAGGCGATCACGCTGGTGCCGGCCGAGGCCACCGAGGCGCTTGGACGGTGAGATTTCGAGGCGGTGGATGATGCGCTGCATCTTGGTGACGCCGATCGCCGGGATACTCACGAGCAGCTCGGTCACTCTCAAGCGGCCCTCGACCCCGATCGGGTCGGCGATGGCCGTGGCGAGAACTTCGAGCGCGGTGCGTTGAGCGGAGGCGACTTCGGCCTTGACCTTGGCGCGGGCGCGACGGGCCGCGACGGCGGCGCGCGACGCGGCGACCCGATCAACCTCGGGCGGGGTGGGACGGTTTTCAGCCACGGACGGCACCTACTTCGGCTACTCGGCGCTCAATGGCTTCTTCGATCCGGTGGGGTCCGGCCGAGAGCACACTGCGCGATTCACTCACGATAACCCCTCCGGCGTATCCACCATATATCGAGGTCAGATCCATAATATGCCCACCCTGGTGTCCGAAGCCGGGCGCGAGCACCGGTGTGCGAAATTCGGTCGGTGCGGCCTGCAGATCAATGCCGAATGATGACAGGTCGAGGGTGGCGCCCAGCACTACGCCGACCGATCCCAGACCGGTCGTCAGGCGAGCGGATGCTGCCCGCGCGTTGCGATCCGCAACGTCGTCCAGAATGGCGCGGGCGACGCTCGAACCGGCATAAGGCCCGTCGGCGACGATGGCCCGCTGAATGTCGGCAGCTTCCGGGTTGGAGGTCGCGGCGAGCAGGAAGACTCCCTTGCCGTTCTCAGCCGCGAGGGTGAGTGGCGAGTCGAGCGAACCGACGCCCATGTACGCGGCGAGGGTGAGGGCATCCACTTCGAGCGGAGATCCGGACGAGAGCCAGGCTTGCGCGTAGGCCAGGGCGCTCGTGCCGAGGTCGCCGCGCTTGGCGTCGCCGATCACGAGCAGGCCGGCCTGCCGGGCATCGGCCAGCACGCGCTCGAGGGCGACGAAGCCGGCCGAGCCGAATCGTTCGTAAAAGGCGACTTGCGGTTTGACAATGCCGACTCGGCCGGCGGCAGCGGCGACAACCGTGCGACCGAAGGACTCCGCTCCAGCAGCCGTGTCGGGCAGGTTCCAATCGTCAAGCAGCCAGGAGTGCGGGTCGATGCCGACGCACAGCTGGCCGCTCTCGGCGAACACCCGCTCGAGGCGTTCGCCGAAGGACAGCACGGTCGCAGGGCCGCCGTTCACAGCAGTGCCGCCGTTCACAGCAAGGCCGTGCGGGCCGTGGCGTATTCCTGAAGCGAGGTCACCTCGAACCCGTCGCGAATCGAATCGATCGAAGCGACCGCAGCGCTGAGCTCGGCGATTGTGGTGAACAGGGGAAGGTCTCCGGCCACGGCGGCGGCGCGAATCTCGTACCCGTCGGCCCGGGCGGTGCTGCCACCGGGGGTGTTGATGACGATCTGGATCTCTTCGCGGCGAATGAGTTCGACGATTGAGACGTCGTCCTCCCCCGCCTTCTCGCTGAACTTGGTCACCACGCGCGCGCGGATCCCGTTTCGCTGCAGCACCTCGGCGGTGCCGATGGTTGCGGCGATGTCGTAGCCGAGCTGCTGCAGGCGCAGCATCGGCAGAATGATCGAGCGCTTGTCCCGGTCGGAGACCGACACGAAGACGGTGCCGGAGAGCGGGATTCCCCCGTACGCCGCGAGCTGGCTCTTAGCGAAGGCCCGCGGGAAGTCGCGGTCGATGCCCATGACCTCACCGGTGGAACGCATCTCCGGGCCGAGGATCGAGTCGACGACGAGGCCCTCCGGGGTGCGGAACCGGTTGAATGGCAGCACGGCTTCCTTCACAGCAACCGGCGATTCGATCGGAACCCGGGAGCCGTCGATGAGCGGTAGCTTGCCCGCGGCCTTGAGTTCGGCGATGGTCGAACCGACCATAATGAGCGCTGCGGCCTTGGCCAGCGTGATGCCGAGGGCCTTGGCCACGAACGGCACTGTGCGGGAGGCGCGCGGGTTGGCTTCGAGGACGTAGAGCACGCCAGCGCCGATGGCGAACTGCACGTTGAGCAGGCCCTTCACGCCGATACCGCGGGCAATCCCGAGGGTGGCTTCGCGTACTCGGTCGATTTCGGCCCGACCGAGGGTGACCGGCGGCAGGGTGCAGCTCGAGTCCCCGGAGTGGATGCCGGCCTCTTCGATGTGCTCCATGACGCCGCCGATGTACAGCTCGTGGCCGTCATAGATGGCGTCGACGTCGATTTCGATTGCGTCGTCAAGAAAGCGGTCGACCAGAAGCGGATGCCCGGCGCCGATGATTCCCTGCCCGGCCATGCGGGTGAAGTAGTCCGCGAGTGAGGGGGAATCATAGACGATCTCCATGCCGCGGCCGCCGAGGACGTAGCTCGGACGTACCAGTACCGGGTAGCCGATTTCTTCGGCCACCACGACGGCGCCGCCGAAGTCGATCGCGGTGCCGTTGCGCGGCGCGAGCAGGCCGGCGTCGTCGAGAATCTTCGAGAACAGTCCGCGTTCCTCGGCGAGGTCGATCGCGTCGGGGGTGGTGCCGAGAATGGGGATACCGGCCGCTTCAAGGCCGCGGGCCAGGCTCAGGGCGGTCTGGCCGCCGAGCTGCACGACCACACCGACGAGTTCGCCGCTCTGGCTTTCGGCGTGGATGACCTCGAGCACGTCTTCGAGCGTGAGCGGTTCGAAGTAGAGCCGGTCGCTCGTGTCGTAATCGGTGGAGACCGTCTCCGGGTTGCAGTTGATCATGATGGTCTCGTAGCCGGCCTCGGACAGTGCGAAAGAGGCGTGTACGCAGGAGTAGTCGAATTCGACGCCCTGGCCGATGCGGTTCGGCCCGGAGCCGAGAATGACGACCTTGCGGCGGTCGCTGGCGACAACCTCGGTCTCGTCGTCGTAGCTGGAGTAATGGTACGGCGTGAGGGCCGGGAACTCCCCCGCGCAGGTGTCAACGGTCTTGAAGACCGGACGCACGCCGAGAATGTGACGTACGGTGCGGACATCCGCTTCGCCGAAACCGCGCAACTCGCCGATCTGAGCGTCGGAGAAGCCGTGGTCTTTGGCGAGGATCATCACGTCACGGTCGAGGCGGTCGGCAGCCCTGACCTGCTCGGCGATCTCGTTGATCAGCACGATCTGGTCGATGAACCACGGGTCGATCTTGGTCGCGGTGAAGACCTGGTCGATCGTCGCGCCGCGGCGCAGGGCCTGCTGCACGGTGACGATGCGGCCGTCGGTGGGAATCTCGGCGGCGGCGAGCAGTTCGTCAATAGAACGGGTTTCTTCGCCCCAGTGAAAGCTCGATCCGCGCTTCTCCAACGAGCGAAGGGCCTTCTGCAAAGCGGATGCGAAGCTGCGGCCGATGGCCATCGCCTCACCGACCGACTTCATGGTCGTGGTCAGTCGCTGGTCGGCAGCCGGGAACTTCTCAAACGCGAAGCGCGGCACCTTGACCACGACGTAGTCGAGGGTCGGTTCAAAGCTTGCCGGGGTGACGCCGGTGATGTCGTTGGGAATCTCGTCGAGGCGGTAGCCGAGGCTCAGCTTCGCTGCGATCTTGGCGATCGGAAAGCCGGTCGCCTTGCTGGCCAGGGCGGACGAGCGCGAGACGCGCGGGTTCATCTCGATGACGATGACCCGGCCGTCGGCCGGGTTGACGGCGAACTGAATGTTGCAGCCGCCGGTGTCGACGCCGACGGCACGGATGATGTCGATTGAGATGTCGCGCAGGTGCTGGAACTCGCGGTCGGTCAGGGTCAGCGCGGGGGCGACGGTGATCGAGTCGCCGGTGTGCACACCGACCGGGTCGACGTTTTCGATGGAGCAGACGACGACCGTGTTGTCGGCCGTGTCGCGCATCATTTCGAGCTCGTATTCCTTCCAGCCGAGGATGGATTCTTCGAGCAGAACCTCGGTGGTCGGGCTGTGGTGCAGGCCGTCGGTGACGATGCGGCGCAGTTCCACCTCGGTGTAGGCGAAGCCCGAGCCAAGGCCACCCATGGTGAAGGAGGGGCGTACGACGAGCGGGTAGCCGAGGTCTTCGGCGTAGCCGACGGCCTCCTCGACCGTCTTGGCGATGAAGGAGCGGGCTACGTCGGCGCCGGCGTCGAGCACGAGCTGCTTGAAGATCATGCGATCTTCGCCCTTGTTGATGGCGTCGAAGCTCGCGCCGATCAGCTCAACGTCGTACTTTTCGAGGATTCCGCGTTCGTGCAGCTGGATCGCCGCATTGAGCGCAGTCTGCCCGCCCAGGGTGGGCAGAATCGCGTCCGGTCGTTCCTTGGCGATGATCGTCTCAAGAATTTCGGCCGTGATCGGTTCGATGTAGGTCGCGTCGGCAAAGTCGGGGTCGGTCATGATGGTGGCCGGGTTGGAATTGACCAGGATGACGCGCACGCCCTCTTCGCGCAGCACGCGGCAGGCTTGAGTGCCGGAGTAGTCGAATTCGCAGGCCTGGCCGATAACGATCGGGCCGCTGCCGATGACAAGAACACTGTTGATATCGTCGCGCTTGGGCATTATTTGGTTTCTCCTGCAACGGCTGACTGCGCAGCCAGAACAACGTCTCTGAATCGATCGAAAAGGTGGTTGGCGTCGTGTGGGCCGGAGGCGGCCTCCGGGTGGTACTGCACCGAGAAAGCGTTGATATCGAGGCAGCGGATGCCCTCGACCACTTGGTCATTGAGGCTGTAGTGGCTCACCTCGACCCGACCGAATCCGGTGCGAGAGTCATGCACGCCCTCAATCGGCATTTCAACGGCGAAGCCGTGGTTTTGCGAGGTGATCTCGACCCGCCCGGTGGTCTTGTCGAGAACCGGCTGGTTAATACCACGATGCCCGAACGGCAGCTTATAGGTGCGAAAACCGAGGGCACGGCCGAGTAGCTGGTTGCCGAAGCAGATACCGAAGTAGGGAATGCCCGCACGGAGTACTTCCTGCAGCAGATCCACGTGGGCGTCGGAAGCGGCCGGATCGCCGGGTCCGTTCGAGAAGAACAGGGCGGAGGGTTTCAGCGACAGAACGTGTTCGGCGGTGACCGACTGCGGAAGGACGAGCACCTCGAAGCCCCGTTCGGCGAGATAGGTCAGGGTGCTGGTCTTCACACCGAGGTCGAGCACCGCGACGGAGCCGATGCGTTCGCCCTGTGCGGGAATGGAGAAGGGTTCAACGGTCGAGACCTCGAGCGACAGGTTGCGGCCGCGCATAGCAGCTTCACCGAGCACGCGTTCGAGCTGTTCGCTGTCGGACAGGCCGAACAGGTCGCCCGAGAAGATTCCACTCTTCATGGCGCCCGCCGAGCGGATGTGGCGGGTGATCGCACGGGTGTCGATGCCGCTGATGCCGACGACGCCGTTTGCTTCGAGGTCATCGTCGAGGGTGCGGGTGGCGCGAAAATTTGAGGCCATCCGAGCGGGTTCGCGCACGATGAAGCCGGCCACCCAGATCTGCCTGGATTCCATATCTTCGTCGTTCATCCCGGTATTGCCCACGTGCGGGGCGGTCATCAGCACGATCTGACCGGCGTAGGACGGGTCGGTCAGGGTTTCCTGATAGCCGGTCATACCGGTGGCGAAGACGATCTCGCCGAGCGTCTGCCCCTCGCTCCCGTAGCTGCGGCCGACGAATCGGCGGCCGTCTTCGAGCACGAGCACGGCCGGGCCGGGCTTGTCGGTAACCAAGAAGGTGGGCGTCAGTGCAACGGATGCTTCTGCCTGGTCTGGTGCGGTCGAGTCGGGCACGTCAGGCCTCACTTTCGTCTTGATGGGCCGGGGCCGTAATGGTTCGGATTGAATCGATGAGACGGGCTCGATCGTTCGGGTCGATGATGCGGAAGAAGCTGTCAACGTCGCGGCGGTCGGTGCCGGGCGTGTTCAGGCGCCAGCTCAGGCGAACCAGCCCGTCGGTTTCGACGACGCGATCGATGGCGAGCTGCGCTGCACCGACCTGGTCGATGGCGGCGCCGGGCACGTACAGGGGCGCGTTGCCGTCTAGGTCGAGGGTGATGCCCTGCGCGGTCACGGTCAGGGCGGCGCGGGCCCGAAAACCCAGGCCGGGAATGGCCAGTCGCTCCAGCGAAGCGTCCCGCGGGGTAGTGGCCACGTAATAGGCCTCGGCGGTCGCCAACACGTCGGCGGCAGCGCCGCCCTCCGGCCGGGGGTAACCGGCGGTGAGCGTACGGTCACGTTGGCTGCGCTTGTGCCAGCTGCGCCACATCAGTACGAGTACGCCCAGCAGAAAGAGCGCCGTAATGATGGCGGGAATGGACCTATCCATGGGTGGGGACTCCGCGCGCGTGGCCGGCTATCTCGAGGTTGCTGCGCGCGATTTCGCCCTGCACAGTTCCGTCGAGCACCGTGGCGTAGCCGCGGTGGAAGGTCGCCCGCACCTCGCCGGGCAGCGTCATCGACAGGTACGGCGAGTTCACGCTCGTGCCCGACAGGTCGGCGCGACCGAAGACGCGGGTGGCAGCGGGATCGTACAGGGTCAGTTCGGCCGGCGACCCGACCTCGATCGGTTTGCCCTGACCGGTGATCCGGCCGATTTGAGCGGGCGTGCGGGAGAGCACGCGTTCGATGTCGGACCAGTTGAGCATTCCGTTCGCGACGACCGCGGCGTGCACGACCGACAGGGCTGATTCCAGCCCAACCATGCCGTTGGCAGCGGCATCCCACTCGCAGTCCTTGCTTTCGGCCGGGTGCGGAGCGTGGTCGGTCGCGACGATGTCGATCGTGCCGTCGGCGAGCCCGGCTCGCAGCGCTTCGACGTCTTCACGGCTGCGCAACGGAGGATTGACCTTGAATCGGGCGTCGTAGCCGCGCACGAGATCTTCGGTGAGCAGCAAGTGGTGCGGGGTGACCTCGGCGGTCACCTGGATGCCGCGGGCCTTGGCCCAGCGGATGACGTCGACGGAGCCGGCGGTGGAAACGTGGCAGACGTGCAGGCGGGAGCCGACGTGTTCGGCCAAGAGTACGTCGCGGGCGATGATCGATTCCTCGGCGACGGCCGGCCAGCCCACGAGGCCGAGTTCGCCGGAGAGGGCGCCCTCGTTCATCTGGGCTTTTTCGGTCAGGCGTGGTTCCTGGGAGTGCTGCGCGATGACGCCGTCGAAGGACTTGACGTATTCGAGGGCGCGACGCATGAGGAGCGGGTCCGAGACGCAGAATCCGTCATCGGAAAATACCCGCACCCTGGCCCGACTCGACGCCATGGCGCCCAGTTCGGCGAGTTGTTTGCCGGCCAGCCCTACGGTGACCGCGCCGATCGGCTGCACGTCGACGTAGCCGGCGCTTTCGCCGAGTGCGAGCACCTGTTCGACCACCCCGGCGGTGTCTTGGGCCGGCAGAGTGTTGGCCATGGCGAACACACTCGTGAACCCGCCCCGGGCAGCGGCACGGCTGCCGCTCAGCACGGTTTCGCTGTGCTCGTACCCGGGTTCACGCAGGTGGGCGTGCAGGTCGACGAGGCCGGGCAACGCTACGAGGCCGGCGGCGTCGATCACGCTCGCGCCGCTCTGGGACAGTCCGGTTCCCAGCTCAGCGATGCGCGCACCATCCAAACGGATGTCCGTGCTCGTGCCGTCCGGCAGGGTCGCCCCGCGTATGAGCCAGCGTTGGGCCATTCCGTCAATTGGCATTCTTCGATTCCTTCCGGTCACCGGATAAGAGCAAGTAAAGCGCGGCCATTCGCACGGAGACGCCGTTGGTGACCTGTTCGAGCACGGTCGAGTTGGCGGAGTCGGCCGCCGCGGATGAGATCTCCAGACCGCGATTCATCGGACCGGGGTGCATAACAATGCTAGCCGGACCGAGCCGACCGAATCGCGCGTCATCCAGCCCCCAGACCCGGGAGTACTCGCGGGTGCTGGGGAAGAAGGCCGCGCTCATCCGTTCAGTCTGAATGCGAAGCATCATGACCACATCCGGGCCGGCATCGATGGCGTCGTCCAGGTCGAAGCTGAACCGGGCGGGCCAGAGCGAGGTATCACTCGGCAGCAGCGTCGGCGGGGCGACGAACGTGACCTCGGCGCCGAGGGTGGTGAGCAGCCATAGGTTGGAGCGGGCGACGCGGGAGTGCAGCACGTCGCCGACGATCGTGACGGTGACGTCATCGAGTCCCTTGCCGCGGGATGCCGCTCCGTGGATGCGGCGCCGGATGGTGAAGGCATCGAGCAGCGCCTGGGTGGGATGTTCGTGGGTACCGTCGCCGGCGTTGATGATGCCGGCATCGATCCATCCGCTGGCGGCGAGCACCGCGGGGGCGCCGGAGGCCGGGTGGCGAATGACGACGCCGTCGGCGCCGATCGCGGCGAGGGTCTGCGCGGTGTCCTTGAGGCTTTCGCCCTTGGAGACGCTGGATCCCTTGGCGCTGAAGTTGATCACATCGGCGCTGAGCCGTTTCGCGGCGGCCTCGAACGAGATGCGGGTGCGGGTGGAGTCTTCGAAGAACAGGTTGACGACGGTCTTGCCGCGCAGGGTCGGGAGTTTTTTGACCTCACGCTGGCCGACATCCGCCATGTCCTCGGCGATGTCGAGCAGGTTGATAACCTCATCGCGGGCGAGGTCCTTGGTCGAGAGCAGATGCCTCATTGCTCACTCCGCCCGTCGATCGAGACGAATTCGTCGCCGTCGACCTCGTCGATGTGCACGTTGATGCGCTCGTCGGCAGCCGTTGGCAGGTTGCGACCGACGAAATCAGCGCGGATCGGCAATTCGCGGTGGCCGCGGTCGACGAGTACGGCCAGCCGCACGATGTTCGGGCGGCCGTGGTCGCCGAGCGCATCCAGAGCGCTGCGAATGGTGCGCCCCGAGTAGAGCACGTCGTCGACGAGGACCACCGTGGCGCCGTTGATGCTGCCGGGGATGTGGGTGCGCGAGGGGGTGCGCGTGCGGCCGTGCGCGAGGTCATCGCGGTACAGCGTCACGTCCAGGGAACCGACCCGCACCGGGGTCGCGGCCGGTTCGATCCGCTGGATGATCTCGGCAATCCGGTGGGCCAGAATGACGCCGCGGGTCGGAATGCCGAGGATGACGAGGTTGTCCGGGCCCCGATTGGACTCCAGGATCTCGTGGGAGATTCGAGTCAACGCGCGGGTGATGTCAGCCTGAGTGAGCACAATGTGCGCCAAATGCCGACCTCCTTCCCCGTCTCACAGGACGGATCATTAAAGGATGTCTGAATAGGTCTAGCTTAGCCGTTCCCGAGCGGGGAGTCTGTCTGGAGTGCGAGGCAGCTAGAAGGCGCCGGCGACGAAGGCGGAGAATTCGGCCTGATTGGTGAGGCTGCCCCGATATTGCGCGCCGTCAACAAGCACGGTCGGGGTGCCGGATACGGCCTCGATCTCGGCTCCCGCGATCGGACCGGTCAGCGCGGACTCGGTGTTCTGCTGCGACCAGGCCTGATAGTCCCCGCTTTGAACACAGTCGGTGATGCTCGCATCACCCCCAGCCAGGTCGGCGAGCTCGGCGTCGCTCAGCCCCCGGGTGTTCTCGAGCGGCTGGTTCGCGAACAGCTCCGACAAAAAATCGAGGGTCTCGCCGGGGTTGAGCGTGGCCTGGCAGGTCAACGCCGCCGAAGCCCGACTCGAGTAGTTCGTGCCCTGCGATTTGCTGTCCAGGAAGGTCAATGAGTGCACGCGCAGGGTGATGACGCCGCTCTCGACGCCGGCGAGAAGCAGTTCCCCATTGGTCTGCTCGAACTGGGCGCAGAACGGGCACATCGGATCGATGTATTCGTCGATAATGACCGGACCGGCACCGAATTCGAGATAGCCGCCATCGAAGTTGGCGGCGCCCAGCTCACCGGTCGGCAGCGGAGCTGACGACGAGCTGGACGAGCCCGCGTTGGATCCGACGTTCACCAGAAATGCTGCGAGAGCGGATGCGAAGATGACCGCGAGTGCCACCAGGATCACGAACACCGCGGTGCTGACGTACCCGATGATGAGGCCGGCCAGGGCGAAACCGCGGCCGACCTCACCGCGAGCTCGAATCTGCCCGAGGGCGATGTGACCCGTGATGATGCCGACGAGCCCGATCACCAATGACGAGACGAACGACACGATCGCCATGGTGTTGGTCTTCGGCGCCATCGCAAAGGGGGTTATCGGCTCGGCCGGCGGTGCGTACGGGTTCGGCCGGTTCGGCTGGGCGCCTTGTCCGGTGCTGGTCATCTTCGTGCCCTTCGTTGACGGTGCGCGCTGGAAGCGGCGATTCGCCGAGTTAGGCCCAATACCGTTCAGTTAAGCATCTCCGTGTTACGTTGTGGGTATGGCGCGTACAGGGTGGGTGAAGCCGGTCTCTGACCGTCGGTTGTCGGATTTGGTGTCGGTCGGT